>JBAXMM010000018.1:0-9727 GCA_037134295.1 bacterium | reverse complement strand
ATTTTACAGGCCTAATAAGCCAGTACTCGGGGGCCCTAAATGCCGACCAATCCAGCCGCTATGCCAAGGCTGTTATCGAAGCATGGTATTTTACATTGTCTTTTGATGATCAAAAGCAACTTATCAAACTCTTGCCAGACTATCTTAAGCCAAAAAAGAAAGTTTTTTTTATCAAAAAAAATCAACAGGTTAGCTCTAATCAGGGCGAGATTTTTATTTTTAGGTTAGTTCAGGATTTATCACGGTCTAGTAATGATGAAGCTGAGTTTATAGCCCGGGGTGTATTTAAATCGCTCAAGGTAATATCCTCTACCGAACAAAATTTTGCGTATTCGAGGCTCTTCACTAAGAAGTTTTCTGAATTCTTCATAGGATCTTAAGGTAGACAATGTTGGATTCGACCATTGTGCCCAGTACTATCAAAGAGGCTGATCTAGATGAATTACTATTTAACAGACCAATAAATAATCTCAACCGTAGCAAAATTGGTATACTAGCTTGCCGACACGCAAGTCTTAGGTCAATCAGTGTTGCCTATTCGATACTTATGGCTCTGGGGCACAACGTTTTATTGGTGGCTGATATCGCCCACCAAAACAATCATCTACCAGCTGATATATGGCTATCATCTAAGAGCAAGAGCTACTACGAAAACAGCGATATAGCCATTGAGGCTCTGATGGATTGTAATGTCATTATAGACTTGGTAGAGGGTGAGCTGAACTCGACGATGGAGCTCTTCACTGAGCGGCTCTTTGATAGCTACGACGGTCTCTATGTTAGTGACAGCCTAAAAGTATTCAAAAATAACAGCTATGGAGGTAAGAAAATAGTCTACAACAGTCTGCAAAAAATTGCTGATGCCAATCACGTTACGACTAAGCTAATTGGCATTAACCGAGTTTCTAAGTTGCTGGCAGATGTATCCGATGAGCTTGCGACGTCAGTGGTAGCTATGAATCATAACCAGCTAATAGCGCTAGAGGCTAGCAAGAGCGATGCTGTATGTGTGGTAAACGCCAAAGATGACATCCATAAGGTAGACTTCATGGCTATATTTGTGGGGCTCTTGGCTGATCATATCGAAGTCAGTAGTAGCCAATGGCTTAACTACTGTCAGGCTGCAGGATATCTGTACCGAAACCATTACAGTGGTTCAAAAGATGGTCCGGACGATTTAAAAAAGTATCTCAATGGAAAGTTTTAATAATTGCTGGTGCCAAAGGTGGGACTTGAACCCACATGCCCTTGCGAGCACACGATTTTGAGTCGTGCGTGTCTGCCAATTCCACCACTCTGGCTTAAATCTTAAGGCAAATATTTATACTTAACTGTAGCTATAATATACAATAGTATCAAGACAAGCAAAAGAGTTATAAAAAAATGAAACATATCAAGCAAAATACCAACCCAGACTATCAACCCATTCCTGCTCACCGACTGCAAGAAGGTGAGGAGGTTAGTTTAGGCCTATCCGAGCATCACTTCGAACCTGAGCTAAACGCCAAGCATACCGCTAGTATAGACACCACTAAAACAACCCATACCAGAGTTCATCATTCTGGTGTTCCCAAACAAGATCGTATCGCTGGTCACGCTAGCGGTGATCTTAACGGACACCTGCATCAGCACAACCAACCAAAAGTAGAAGCCCAGGCTCAGCCGCGCATCAATTTGCACCCAGACGCCCGTCGCTCCACCGATGGAGCCGCATCAAAGACGTCTAGGAAGCAGGTAGCACTCAATAAAATAAAACTAATTAGGTCTCATAAGCACTGGCATAATGCCAAGCTTGTAGTCACGACATTGATAGTCTTTCTTCTTATATTCAACTCACAGTGGTTTATATCTCAATTGATGTACCTATTCAATAAGCCCAGCAATAAAGCAACCCAAAGCAACACCTTAGCCCAAACTACTGCCGTAGCTACACCTGCTGCTGAAGTTGTAGGCCCCACTAACGAAATAATAATCCCCAAAATCGGAGTTACGGCCCCGCTGGTATTTCCTAAAACAAATGTCGAAGCAGATGTGCTGGTGTCACTGCGGTCTGGCGTAGCTCATTATTATGGTACGGCAAACCCAGGCGAGAATGGCAACTCAGTGTTTTTTGGGCATTCCAGTAGCGACTGGTGGGAGCCAGGAAGTTACAAATTTATTTTTGTCATACTAGAAAAACTCTCCCCTGGCGACACATACGAAATACACTACAACTCCCGAAAGTATGTGTACCAAGTAGAGGAGACCAAGGTGGTAGCTCCAAACGATCTGAGCGTCCTAAACCAAACGAGTTATCCAAGCTCAACACTTATAACCTGTACACCACCCGGTACTAGCTGGCAAAGATTTATAGTTCGAGCAAAACAAATTGCACCGGCATATCAAAAGCCAAATCAATCAGAAGTAATTGCTAGCTCAGTTAACGCCAGCGAGCAAGCCACCCTACCTTCAGCATCGAAGAGCATCTGGGATCAAATAGGAAGCTTTCTAGCAGGACTGACAGGTAGTAGCAAAAAAGATCAGCCAAAGTCTAGCCAGCCAGCTCAGATAAAATACTTACCGGAAGTTAATTAGACCGCCCCGTGGCTCAAGGCTGTAGTAATTTATTTTTCCAGCTATCAAGAATATAATGCTCTTGCTGTCTCTCTGGGTTGCGATCTTATAATCCGTCAGCGAAGAAGTATTGGGTGGAATTTTTAGTAAGTTATATCCGTTATAGTCTATTATAAAAAGTCCGTTTGGTTTTTTCAGCAACATCTGATAGTTCGTAAGCCAATCTATTTGCCCTGTATCTGTGGCTAAGACACTATAGCGGTCTGTAAATTCGATATCGATCGTCCTAAGCTTAGACGATTGCATAAAAGACAAGAACCTACCATCAGGACTAAAACTTGGTAGCGACGTATCTAGCCCGATTAGTGAGGACAGGTTCTTGCCATCTTTTTGCCTGTATACTGTTAGTCCTTTGTTGTCTGGGCTAGAGACGGCCACTACAAGCTCGTTATTTATTTTGCTAGAAGTGATCTGCATCGGCTTGCTTGTTGCGGGGTATTGATACAAAACCTTACGGTTGCCGCCATCGTAATCATAGCTAACCAAGAGCTGTGTCTTGTCGATGGGACTAAGGTTTTCAAGTGCCAGAATGCTATCTTTACTCAAATTGAATGCTGTAATATTGGAGGCTGGTAGTAGACTGAGCTTTTTACTATCTGTGTTCACGCGACTCAGCTTTCCAGCATCAAGACTGTAAATATCCTTGTTGTTCCTGGGGCTAATTTGAATATTGGTCAAGGGTTGGTTGAAAATCTTATTAAGGTTATAAAATTCACCCGAGCTGGTATTGACCCAAAAATAGACAGAGCTCCCGTCGTCATAAGTAGCTCGTGTTGCTATCGACCCTCCATCACCACTAATTAGGATGTCGGATTGTTTGATTGGAGTTTTGATAGAGTCATTAACAGGCAACTCGGCTACTTTGCGAAGCTCATGATTTGATTTGACCTCGTACACCAATCCGGGATTGTCAATAAATGCATAAAGGTTATTTTTTTCTGGGCTAGCTACTATGTCTGTAAAAACTAGATTGCTTGTAACTTGCTTTGATTCGATAACCATTGGTATTAGTAGGGCATAATCTGCAAAGGTGACCTCGCCAGCTTTGACAAAAAAGTTAGCCTTCCAGTCGTAATAACCAGCTAGAGAGTACTCAACACTAATCGTACCAGTTTTGACATTCTCAAGTCGGTAGGGAGTTTTGTGCGTTGTTAGTTTGGAATCTATCTTAATGCTAGCTCCACCAGGATTGGTACCAAGCAGTGCAAGCCCAGTAGCATAAATTTCACCGCGAAATAGGTCTATATTGTAGCCAGAAGCTAGCCCAACGAGCAAGATGGTACCTATCGACACTAGGATAGTACCAATGGTTATAGTCAGCGAAGAGCGTGTCTTTTGTGATATCATATTATTATAGCTTAGACTGTATTATAGAACAGAAAGTCCCATAGCTAAACACTTTAATTAAGGAATATAAATTGCAAAAACTGATCATAAATGGCCCCACTAAACTTGAGGGGGTAATAAAAACTGCTGGTAGCAAAAACCACGTTCTGCCAATGCTATCGGCTATGCTACTAACCTCAGAAGACGTTACAATACACAATTTGCCTGCAATAGCCGATGCCGAAGTGATGATTGAGATTTTAGAGCTTTTTGGTGTTCATATTGAGCGCACAGGAAGCAGTATTGTTTGTAACGCCAAAGATGCCCAGCCCAAAGTTATACCAGCTGCGCTAACCCAGCGATTACGAGCCTCACTACTAATACTGGGGCCAGCCTTGTCGCGCTTCGGTGAAGTTGAAATTGGTATGCCAGGGGGAGACATTATTGGTGCAAGACCAATCGATACTCACATCAACGGTCTCAAAAGTTTGGGTGCAAAGCTCGAAACCTCAACCGATTCAATTAAACTCTCTGGTAAGCTCACCGGGAATCGCGTAGTCCTAGATGAAATCAGCGTCACAGCTACGGAGAATTTGATACTAGCAGCTGTACTAACTCCAGGAGTTAGTGAAATCAGGATGGCGGCCACAGAGCCGCACATTGTGGCACTATGTGAGTTTTTGAATAATCTGGGTGCTAAGATTTCTGGTATCAGCTCCCATGTCTTACTAGTAGAGGGTGTCGAAAGTTTGCACGGTGGTGAAGGGGCAATAATCCCAGATTATCTGGAGAGCGGTACATTAGCAATCGCTGCTGCTGCATCTGGCGGCAACCTGGTAATAGACGATTTTATTATCAGCGACCATGATGGACTTCTGAATGTTTTTAGTCGCATGGGTGTTAACTATAAGATCCTGAGCGAAAGAAAATTACAAGTATTGCCATCCAACAAACTTCGTGCGACCAAGATAAGAACTGATATATATCCTGGTTTCCCAAGTGATTTACAGGCCCCGATGGCAGTTTTGTTTACCCAGGCCGAAGGCGTTTCTGAGATCTTTGAGACCATGTACGAAGGGCGCCTACAATACCTCTTTGAACTTCAGAGAATGGGCGCACACGTCAATTTGCGCGATAGCCATATTGGTATGGTTGAAGGACCAACTACTCTTCATGGCACCGACCTAGTATCTTTCGACGTCAGGGCCGGAGCTACCATATTGATAGCAGCTGTAATTGCCCATGGTACAACCACTATCGACAGAATCGAACATATCGACAGAGGTTACGAACATTTTGATGGCCGGCTTAGGGCGCTGGGAGCCAACATTTCAAGAACCAGCACTTAAGCTTTGAGCCTTAACCTGTTAAAATATCTGTATGTTTAATAAACGCATCGCAATAGACTTAGGTACTGCCAACACTCGAGTTTATATACCTAAAAAAGGTTTGGTAGCCAACGAGCCATCGGTGGTCGCAATTAGCGTAGATGACAACCGTATCTTGGCAATTGGCAACGACGCCAAGGAGATGCTCGGCCGTACACCAGATACTATTGTTGCCTCTAAGCCGCTCCGAAATGGGGTAATCGCTAACTACCGAATCACTGAGGCGCTGCTGAAGTATTTCTTGAACAAAATATCGGGCCATATACGCCTGACCCGCCCAGAGCTAATGATAAGCGTACCGACCGGAATTACATCCACCGAACGTAGGGCGGTAATCGATGCCGCAACAGCTGCAGGAGCCAAGAAAGTTTATATCATCAGAGCACCAGTAGCGGCCGCAATTGGTGCCAATGTACCGATAGCTGCACCGGCTGGCAACCTAGTGGTGGATATCGGCGAGGGCACAACCGAAGTTGCAATCATATCGCTAGGCGGTATCGTGGCCGAGAGTTCAGTTCGCATCGGTGGCGGACGCATTAGCTCGGCGATTGCTGAACATATTAGAAAGCGTCATGGGCTGGTAATTGGCGTTCAGACTTCAGAGGAAATTAAAAAGAAGATCGGCTCGGCCACCGCACTGGATCAGCCCAAAACGATGCAAGTACGAGGTCGAGATGTAGTCGGCGGCTTGCCAAAAACAATTGAAGTAACTAGTACCGAAGTAACATCGGCTATCAAAGAGCGGCTCGATGAAATACTTTTGGCGGTCAAGGCAGTTCTAGAGCAAACCCCTCCAGAGCTGTCGAGCGACATTATCGACCGCGGCATGATAATTACCGGTGGCGGTGCATTGCTTCGTAATATCGACAAACTAATGACTAAGGTCACAGGAGTGCCGGCTTACATCGCTGAAGATCCTATGCTCTGCGTTATCAAAGGGGCAGGAACAGCAGTAGAGCATCTTGATGAATACATCAGAAGCGTAGTGACAAACAAATGAGTGGTTTAAATAAGCAATTATCTCAAATATCACAACGACTAATTGGTATTGGTACTCTTTTAATATTACTCTTGATGCCATTCCATGCTTTTTTGAGTATCTATATTGGCTACCTTGGTGCCGACAGGCTAATTGTTCAATCCTGGAAGGAAGTTCTAATTTTGACCATGGTATTTTTATGGCTAATATATCAGGCCACTAAAAGGCGCTTGGCTTTCGATCTCAACACGACCAATATTCTATTTGGATCGATAGTATTGTTCTCGTTATTTATTACATTTTTCGTGCGGCCCAATTCTGAAGCGGTATTATTTGGTATCAAGACTAATCTTGTTGCAATCGCACTCTATTTTATTGCCCAGACCCCACTAGCCAAGCAGTCAATACTTAAAACAAAACTACTCTGGGTTGTAGTAATTCCTGGCGTAATAGTATCAATACTGGCAATTATGCAGAGCTTCTTGATACCACCAGATTTTTTGTCCAATTTCGGCTACAACTCGAGTACCATCAGTCCTAAGCAAATTATTGATGGGTCTATTAGCTTCTTCAGAGCATTCTCTACACTCGGAGGACCCAACCAGCTCGGGGCATATCTGGTCGTCCCACTGGTATTTGTTTTGGTTTACGGAATTCGTAATAAACGATGGTGGCTTTTAGCATGCGGGTTGCCAATTGTAGCAGGAATAGTACTTAGTTTTTCAAGAAGCGCCTGGATTGGCGCTGTAGTAGGAGTTTTAATAGCAGTATTTGTATCAATCGATAAAAAGTGGAGACTATACTTTACAATAGCTTCGGTTATTTTTATTTGCCTAGCTTCACTGCTAGTTGCAACCCAAATTAATAGCAATACCACGATAGAAAATGTACTGTTGCATGGACGTTATTTTGAAAATAAGATAGAGGGATCCGACAAGGGCAGGCTGGAATCTCTAGCAGCAACTTCTAGTGAGATTATTAAAACTCCGTTTGGGCATGGGCTTGGATCGGCCGGACCATCGAGTTTTAAGGCTGACAGCCCTGTCATCCCTGAAAATTGGTATCTACAGATTGCCTACGAAATTGGCCTGCCTGGTCTTTTGCTCTATATAGTAGTTTTTGCTAGCCTAATACGAGACCTCATACGTAGCAAATCTGACTTGCTCGCAATGAGCTTGATGGCGGCGACTTTTGCGATATTGGTTATGAACTTATTTTTACAAACATGGGCAGATTCAACACTTGTTTTGATGATGTTTGCCTTGTACGGCATATTTAAGGCGAATAGCAAATGAAGATAGCCATAGTACACGATTGGCTCAATCAAAAGGTCGGTGGTGGCGAGAATGTGGTTTTTGAACTGGCCGAACTGTATCCTAAGGCAGATATCTTTACTCTAGTTTATAATCCAAAAAAGTTCGATCAGTACCTCTCCAATAGAACGATAATCGAATCAAGACTGAAGTATTTTCCCGGCTTTTTAAAGAAGAGGCCAAAACTACTTTTGCCATTTATCAAAAATGCTATCGGCAGATGGTCTTTCGACGAATATGATGTTGTTATAAGTACGTCTTCGGCTTGGGCTAAAAATATAAAGTTTAATAAACCAACAAGGCATATCTGCTATTGCTTCAGCCCAGCGAGGATGCTCTGGGATAGTTGGCCTAGCTACATGACAAACCAAAAGCTAGGGCCAATCGGTAGGTTCTACATCACCAGACTAGTATCAAAATTGAGGTTATGGGATTACTATCAAGCCCAAAATGGGACACAGTTTATTGCAATCAGTGATTACATCGCAGGGCGAATTAAAAAATACTATCATCGCGACAGCACGGTAGTCTACCCACCGGTGGATGTCACTAACTTCGTCGGATCAAAATCGCAAAAAGAACCTTACTATTTGGTACTTTCGGTATTGGCTAAATACAAAAATATCGAGCTCGCTATCAAAGCTTTTAGCTCCTCAGGGCATCGGCTAATAATAGCAGGCGATGGGCCCGACTCTCAGCGCTTACGAGATATGTCCTTGGGGGCTAATAACATTAGCTTTGTAGGTCGCGTCAGTGATGCCGAAAAGGCCAACCTGCTTGCTGGTGCCAAGGGGTTTATATTTTGTAGTATCGAAGATTTTGGCATTACTATGGTCGAGTCTATTGCTGCCGGCACTGGAGTAATTGCTTTGGCAGGCGGTGGAGCAAAAGAAATCGTAAAAGACGGTCAGACTGGTGTGTTTTACGATTCACCAGACGAAGCGAGTCTCAATAGGGCGATCGTAAAATACGAAGCGACTATTTTGAAGGCCGGTAGCTTCAATAATAGCTATGTTTTTGATAAATTTAATAAAGATAAATTTAAAAGAGCAATCAGTGAGGCCGTCAATGAAAGATAATAAAGTGTATATTTTGGGTGTCAGAATCGACCTATTAACTATCAAAGAAATTAACTCACGCATAATAGAGCAAGCTAATAAGCCATACCATGCGCCACTTGTTATTTTTAAACCTTACGTCGAATTTTTGTCGTTAGCTTCCCGCAACAACGACATCAAGGATCTTATCAATAGCTCTGATATTAATGTTGCTGACTCTACTGCAGTAGCCTGGTCAGCCAGCTACCTATATGGCCGCCCAGAAATGCGCTGGGGGTTGATATCTCTTTTTAGCAGCTTGGTGTTTAGGCTGCAATCAAAAAGTTGGTTAGCCCAGATAGTACCAGAGCAAATGGCAGGTGTTGATCAGACCATACCATTGATCAATCAGGCCAATAAGAACCGGCTCAAAGTGGGCATAGTTGGTGGACCCAAAGATACTGCAACACTCAGCCACGCCGTTACAAGTAGATATAAGGATATCCGGCTATCATGTTGGTCTGGTTTTTTTGATAAACCGAACGAAACAGAAATTGTCGAACAAATCGCTGCCGAAAAACTAGATATACTTTTTTGTGCAATGGGTTTTCCGAAGCAAGAAAAATTTATCAGTAAACATAAGCGAGCCCTAGGGGCTAAGGTTATTATTGGTGAAGGTGGTAGCTTTGATTATGATCAGCTTGGAGGCACCATCAAGAGATCTCCAGCCTTGCTCAGGAGTATACACCTCGAGTGGCTGTGGCGATTGGCGTTGCAGCCGAAGCGTCTGCGTCGGCAGTTTGCTATACCAAATTTCATCCACAAGGTCTACTCTGAGAAAAAACGAATAAAATAACTTTACGCTTATGTTCAAATAACCTATAATGGTTATATCTAAAAGTATACTTATGATTGAACTTAGCAAATGCCCCCAATGTGCCCCAGATGACCGAGTAGTAATAGCTGGGAAAGAGTTTTGTATGCGCTGCGGTACTCCTGCAGAAGACAATAGCTTGATGGAATCTGGGTCAGCAGCAGCAACTTCGCCTAACAGCTCCGCCGATGGTCTGC
>JBAXMM010000017.1:0-9965 GCA_037134295.1 bacterium | reverse complement strand
ATTCTTTACGACTCAAACTCCTAATCAGTATGGTAATAGCAATACTGTATATAGTTTAGAAATCAAAAACTAAATGACCTTAATATTATTATCACTTAGGTAGTTGCCTAAAGTCATTCTAAGCTCCAGGGCCTCGTAGTTGTTTTTGGCCTTAACAATGATTGTCCCTTGGCGAATCATTACAGATTCTGGCTCAATACCAGTTAGCTTAGTAATTTTATTTTTGATATCCACTAGCTCGCTTGCCCCAGACTGAAGTTTGGAGTATTTTTTTAGATCTTGGTTTTTACTGATTGGCTCCATTATATTTTTACTATCTCATAATCATTGATACTGTCCCCGATCGAGGTTGAGGTAAGAATTGTCTGCTGGTTGGCTGCTTGCTCTATAAGGTGTGATTGTCGTTGATCGTCGAGTTCACTAAGTACATCGTCGAGCAAAAGCAGGGGAGGGGTTTCGGTCTTGAGACGTATATAGTCGAGCTCGCAAAGCTTGATGGCCAGCGACAAAGAGCGGTTCTCGCCACGCGACAAATTGTCTCGCGTTGAGAAGCCATTGAGGCTTATTGCAAGCTCGTCTTTGTGGGGACCTTTACTGGTAAACCCTGCCGCCATATCGTCGCCCAGACGAGCCTCTAGTGAGGCTAGGACGTGGTCTTTGTCTTTGGGTAGGGTATTGAGTTGTTCAATTGTTATTTTGTCGCTGTGTCCGCTAATACTAGAATACTTTTTACCAAGGTTTTTATTAAGAAAGTCCACTAGCTCGTCGCGGTGTGAGTATATTGTACTAATCGGGTCTACTAGCTGGAGGTTGTAAACAAAAAGCTGATCCTTAGAATTAGTTCTATTATGCTTAAGGTTATAAAGCAATCTGTTGCGCTGGGTTAGTATTTTTTGAAAACGGTTTATGGCGGTTAGGTATTCCCTAGAAGTTTGGATGATAATATTGTTTATCAGGTTGCGACGAAATTGTGGCCCATCGGTTATGATTCGCACATCGTCGGGTACAAATATTACAATCGGTTGGATACCAATAACATCAGAGGCACGTTTTTTTACATTATTGATGGTTATTGTGCGTGATACGAAGCCACCACTTTGCTTTAGGCGGTACTCTAGGTTGCTTGGCTTTTCGTGCTGGTAGCTAACATTTAGCTTCATAAAATCCATATCTCTTTTTATCAATGAAGACTGCGTCGATCGAAATGATTTGGTAATAAAAGCATAATACAGTGCTTCTAGGATATTGGTTTTGCCAGCTGCGTTACTGCCTATAATAGCAGTTGTATTGGGGCTAAAATTAATACTTAAATCACCGTGAGAGCGAAAATTAACTAGTTTTATAGACTCGATCATTAGCTACGCAAGGGCATAATAATATGCACTTCGTTGGCATCTTTGATTTTTGGGCTCAAAGCCAAAGGGTCGAGCTTATCGTTGATACCAATTGTTATGGTTTTGCCATCTATTACCGACAAAATATCGGTGATGTACTTGGCGTTAATGTTGATAGAAGCATCTTTACCAGTCTTTTTGACGGTTATTTTAATGGTGTTTTCTCCGACGTCGCTGGTTTGGGCATCGATAGTGAGCTCATCTTTTACAACCTTTAGGGCGATTCCGTGTGAGCTCTCACGGGCAAATACTGAGCTAACCTTTACGGCCTCCACTAGCTTATCTTTATCACACTCGATAGTAGTAGTGGTAGTTTCAGGAATAATTTTTTTGTAATCCGGGTATTTACCCTCAGTTAATTGAGATATTAGCTGGCTATCGCCAACAATAAAAGATATTTCAGATTCACCAATAATTATTTCGATTCCTTCGACATCTTCAGACGATATCAGCCTCAATAGCTCTGACACTGTTCGGACAGGTATGATGCAGTTGATAGATTCGTTAGATTGGTAGGCACTCTTGACCTCTGATAGTCGATAACTATCGGTGCCAGCCAAGATAAGTTGGTTGTTGTTGATACTAAAATAAATACCAGCCAAGACTGGCCTGGATTCGTCGATACTAACACTAGCCAAGACTTTTTCTAGATTGTTCTTGAGACTAGACGAATCGAACTTGATAGATTTTGTGTTGGCTAGCACTGGTAGTGTAGGGAACTCGCTAGCTGCTACTCCATTGAGGCGACTAACGATGCCACTACCCTTGATGGTTAGGTTGGTATCATCGGCGATCAGTTGGAGAGTGTCTTCGGAGATAGAATTGACCAGCTCACCAAGGAGGCGGGCAGGGATGGCTATTTTACCTTCTTTTTCAACTTTAGCACCTAGCTTGGTGGTAATTGCTAAATCCAGATTGGTAGAGCTTAATTTTAGGATATTCTTGTCGGTTTCGATTAGGATATTGCCTAGTACCTCTAGGGAAGAGCGGTTACTAACCAGTCTAGAACAGATATTCACAGCTTTTAGAAGATATTTTACTTTTACGGCAACTTTCATAATTTTGAACTCCAATTTAGATTTGTCTTATTTATTATATTTAATTTAATAGATAGTAGTAATAGTAATAGTTTATGTGGATAGTGTGCAAAACAACCTATTATGCTTTTATAAAGCCATAAACCTTGGGGGATAAAATCATGAAAAAGTTTTGATAAAGTCTGTATAAACATACCATTATCAACAGTGTTTAAAATTTGCGATTCGTCAATGGTGCATTCATTGTGAATAAATAATTGGTTTTTCACAAGATACCCACTAGTTTTACACACACTTATCCACATACTACTGACCTACCAAAATCTTTTTAATAGACTGTATATCTTGGCTCATAACACTATCGCGTGCCGATTGGGTGCGGATCTTATTAACCCCGTGCATTATAGTGGTGTGGTCTTTGCCACCGAGACTTTTGGCAATACGAGGGAAACTCAAGCTAAGCTCTTCGCGCATAATAAACATCGCGATCTGCCTCGGCACCACAACTTCGCGAGAACGTTTCGTACCAACGATATCGTTGTAGCTTATCTCGAAGTAGTCGGCAGTTTTTTGGAGTACTATTTTAGGATTAACCTTAACTTGAGTTTGTGATATATACATTCCCAGCACTTCCTGCGCGAGCGGCAGATCTATCGGCTGCCCATGTAGGCGAGAATGGGCAATAACTTTGGTCAGAGCACCCTCTAGCTCACGGATATTATTGTCGATGTGGGTGGCAACAAACTCAGCCACATCCATGTCGAGTTCTAAGGAATGTGAATTGGCTTTATTCATCAAAATTGCCACCCTGGTTTCAAAATCGGGGGGTTGAATATCGGCAACCATTCCCCATTCGAATCGACTCCTGAGGCGCTCTTCAAGTGTCGGAATGTCTTTTGGTGGTCGATCACTGCAAAGTACAATCTGTTTGTTGTACTGATGTAGGGTGTTGAAGGTATGAAAAAATTCTTCTTGGGTTTTTATTTTTCCAGCAATAAACTGCATATCATCGATTAACAAAACGTCGACCTTGCGGTATTTGTCGGTAAATTTTTCTCCTTTACGAATTGCCGTCAGGAAGGTATTAATAAACTCCTCGCTGGTCGAGTAGAGTATTTTGCAATTAGGTTGCCGGGCGTGTATTTCGTTGCTAATGGCCCATAGCAAGTGAGTTTTTCCAACACCTGGTGGACCGTATAAAAAAAGCGGATTATACATTTCGCCAGGCTTCTCGCTCACCAGCTGTGCGGCCGAAAATGCCAGCTTATTGCCAGAGCCAATTATGAAGTTATCGAACTTATATTTTTGGTTTGGCTTGAAGTCACCATACGATTCGATACTAGATTGAGCCGGGCTAGAATACTTTTTGCTAGCTGCCTCTAGGGCAGGGTTGATGGAGTTATCGGCCTCAACAACAGTCTGACCGGATTGTTTTTTGGTGGTATATTCGACAGTCTTAATACCCGCCTCAACCTTACGGATGGCATCTAGTATCTGCAAATGGTATTTGTCCTGGATCCACTGTCGAGTAAAGATATTGGGGACATAAATAACAGCTTTGTCTCCCTCGAGCTCAGCGAGTTCGGTACCTTTAAGCCAGGTCTGAAAGTTGGCTTGAGATAATACTATCTCAAGCTCTCCTAACACAGATCCCCAGACTGTTTGTAGCTTTGTGTCCATTAATCACCCTCTTTTGTAACACTATACACTACATTGCTAGACGTTTTCCACAACTTTATTGCTATAACCTGTAAATAAGCTATCACTGTGGATAATTGAAATTATTTTGATTTTGTTATACAATAGTACAGTTATGAAACGAACTTACCAACCAAAGAAACGCCACCGAAAGCGCGTACACGGCTTTATGAAACGCATGGCCTCCACTGCAGGACGAGCTATCCTAAAAAGGCGCAAGCTCAAGGGCCGCGCTCGGATATCCGCCTAAAGTGCTCAAGCGGACCAACAGACTCCGCAAAAATAGCGACTTTCAAAGACTTTACAAATCTGGTAAAAGGTTTTCAACGCCGAATTTGGCGCTGTATTATATGCCTTCTAATTTCGATTACTCCCAGGTTGGTTTTGTGGTATCCAAAAAAGTCTCAAAGAGTGCCGTGGTACGCAATAGCTTGCGCCGCCGCACCAGTGCAATTGTGGAATCCATTTACCCAAATATTAAGCACCCCACCAAGCTTATTATATTGATCCGACGCGACTTTTCGGGACTCAGCCCAACTGAGCTACAAAAAGAGATCAAAACCTTAATGGCACGACAAATATAGTGAAGCAACTACTAATTAGGACTATTGATCTTTATCAGCGAACTTTGTCGCCCGACCACGGGCCACGAAAAGCCAACCACCCCTATGGGTACTGTCGTCACTACCCAAGCTGTAGTCAGTATTCAAAGCTAGTCATAGCTAAGCACGGTGCTATTAAAGGTGTTGGTATAAGTATCTTTCGTATAGTACAATGTAACCCATTAGCCAGGCCTAAAATGGACTTTAGGTTTATAGAAGAGGAGAGAAAATAATGCAACAAATAGGCGCCATATTTAATACAATTTTAATTGCCCCACTAGTCAATGCACTATTCTTTATTTATGGCGTGATACCGGGCCATGATTTTGGTATCAGTATTATCTTGCTAACAATTGTAATTAGGCTAATACTTTGGCCATTAGCTAGTAAGCAGCTGCATAGCCAAAAGAAGATGCAGGCGATGCAAGGCGATATAGCCAAAGTACGTGCTAAGGCCGCCGGCGACAAGCAAAAAGAAAGCGCCATGCTAATGGAGCTGTATAAAGAGAAAGAAGTTAATCCTTTTTCGGCCTGTTTGCCGACGCTTTTACAATTCCCAGTTCTAATTGCGATGTTCGTGGTGTTTAAACAAGCCACCGGCTCGATCCAGGGAATTGAAGCGCTTCTGTACGCTCCTGTCAAAAACCTTCCCTATATCCAATCTATAATCACTGGCCAAATACCGTTTAACGTTACTCTGTTTGGCATTGTATCGATGGCCAAACCAAACGCCATCTTGGCAGTGCTATCGGGCTTAACCCAGTTCGTACAAGTCAAGATGCTAACCCCAAAAAAGCAAGCAAACGCTGTCAAAGACAGTCAGGCCCAGATGACCGCCATGATGAACTACACCTTCCCCGCCCTAACCGTGTTTATAGCCTGGGGGTTACCAGCCGCGCTACCAACCTACTGGATCACCACCAACTTCCTATCGATTGGCCAGCAATGGTTGATTATGCGTAAAGAAGTCGAGACCATGGAAGAGATGGACGTTGTGAAGGTCATCAGAAAAGGATCCGCAGCTTCGGCCACCAAAAAGCTACCCAAGCCCCGAGTTAAAACCAGAATCAAAAACAAGGGCAAAAAATAATGTCGGCCATCGAAGCCCAAGACATCGCCCAGAAAATCCTCGATTCTATGGGTGTCTCGGCCACTATATCGGTCGAATCACAAGAGCCGATATACCTTACCATTAGCTCCGAAGATTCGGCGCTACTTATCGGCAAGGGCGGCGAAACCCTGCGCTCATTTCAGGCCATCGTCAATACTATCTATCGCCGTCAGTCGAGCGATGAGGGCTATGTGGGTATCGACATCGGTGGTTATAAAAAAGAGCGGGTTGAGAAGGTCCAGGGTATTGCCCAGGAGCTTGCCGACAAGGCCCTAGCTAGCGGCGAAGACCAGCACCTCGCACCAATGAACGCCTTCGAGCGTCGCTCGGTGCATACCTTGCTCGCCGAGAATCCAGATGTTGTTACGGCCAGCGAGGGCGAAGATCTGAATCGCCATATAGTTATTAAAAAAAGATAAATGAACACAACTATTACTGCCATCGCTACTGCGCCAGGGAGGGGAGCTATTGCTGTTATTAGGGTATCAGGACCAAAGTCCCTAGGCGCCTACAAGCTACTAACTAACTCAACCGCATCGCCGACCCCAAACCAAATCAAGCCAGCCTGGATTTATGAAGGTAAGCAAAAAATCGACCACGCGATGATGGTCTATTTTAAGGCACCAAACTCTTTTACCGGCGAAGACGTTGTTGAGATTCACTGCCACGGCTCGAAGGTTGTTCAGCGCAATATCTTGGACGTACTCTTTGCCGATGGCATTGAGGCCGCCAAGCCAGGTGAGTTTAGTGAGCGAGCGTACTATAATGGCAAAATCGATGTAGCCCAGGCCGAGGCTATTATGGAGCTGGTATCGGCCGAAAATACCCAGCTAGCCAGGCTCGCTACCAGGCAGCTGGCTGGCGAATTTAGTAAGCAAATCAAAAATATTTCGGGCGAAGTCACCAAGCTCGGCGCCACCCTTGCCGCCGATTTGGATTTTTCAGAAGAAGACCTCCCGCTACTTGATAGCACCATGATTGCCGAGGCACTGGCTAGTATAATAACCAAAATAAACATCATCAAGGCGGGCTCCGAGATCCTTCCAAAACTTCGGGAGGGAATCAATGTCGCCCTAATCGGGCTACCCAATGCCGGTAAAAGCACACTACTAAACACCCTGCTTGGGTTTGACCGCTCGATCGTATCGAGCCAGGCCGGTACTACCCGCGACACAATTAACGAAACCGCCGAGCTGGGAGGAATCAACTACCAGTTTATCGACACCGCTGGGCTTAATTCCAAACCCGGTGCAGTCGAAAAAATTGGCATCGAAAAATCTATCGAAAACATCAAAAGCGCCGACATTATACTATTACTAATTGAGCCCGGCCAAGAATCCAAAACCAAGGCTTTTATTGAGTCCAAAAACCTTGGTGAATATATCGATAGCCCTAAAACAATTAAAGTATTCACCAAGTCTGATATCAGCAAAACTAAGTCTAAAGGCATTCAAATAAGTGCCCTAAAAAAACTCGGCATCAAAGAGCTGACCGACAAAATTATTAGCTTAAGCCTCGACCAAGCCCAGACCAGCCTGCAAATCCTGACTGAGCGTCAGCTAAATATCATCAACCGTGTAGAGCAGGCACTAACCAAGCTCGAGGACGAGGCCCAGCACTTAAGCTTCGATATTATTAGTGCCGAGCTAGAGCTTGTCGCTAAAGATCTCAATGAGCTAACCGGCGAGCGCGCTAACCAGCAAATTATCGATTCGATTTTCAGAAACTTCTGTATCGGCAAGTAGCTTCGTAGTAATAGTAGATTATTAATTTCCAATAATTAGTTGCTAGTAGCAACAGGGAAGTCGAGCGACGACTTGTAGTAGGTATTGATGGTGTCGGTCTTGATGATGTTGCCCGACAGGTCTAGCACTTGCCTGTAAAAGACCGTCTGGGAGGGTTTGGTCTCGTCGCCACTGCCATACACGAACGATGGGCCATTGATGACCCCAGTTTTAGTCTTGGTGCCATAAAAGCTAAACTTCAGCGTCGTGCCGACCATCTCGGTTTGGATTAGTATATAGTGGCCAGTATCGTTTTTGAACTTCATATCGACCTGAGGGTAATAAATAGTTGCATCGACACCAGGTACGCCAAATGGCGCCGTGTAGTAGCTAATCGCAAAAGAGTGGTTGGTGCGCTCAACTATCGGCAGCCCAGACAAAAGGGCTGCACGGTAGGCAGTGCTCGATACCTGACACAAGCCACCACCGTAGGCCTTTTCGACATGGTTATCGAGAATGATAAGCCCCTCAGCATAGCCCTGTTCAGGACCAACATCGCCAAGGTACTCACCAAAACTAAATACTTGGTCGGGCTTTAGCAAAACCCCGTTAAACCTAGCTGCCCCAACCCTAACATTCTGCAAACGCGCGGCCGACGAGCCCGGGAAATACGTTATGCCCTCACCGATTAGCTCTTTGATCCCAAGGTTATCGATATTACTATCTGCCACCTCAGCTTTTTGGGTATCTACTACTAGGCTAAGCGTACGCGTATCGATAGATTCGGTGGCCATAATTATTGCGTCAGCTGTTTTGGAAGTATTTAGGACCTTGCCGTCGCGGCTTTGCTTAAAAATACTTGCTCGACCGCCACTAATTGCTAGAGTAGCATCAATGGCTGGCTGGTTTATTTCTCCAGCCAGCCCAGCCAAATAATTTATGACGTTTTGTTTGTTGATACTGAAATCGTTGAGGGTAATCGGTATATGAAAATAGTGGTTTAGTATGTCAATAGCAAGAGGGCCTTTTTGGTAGTCGATATCAACCCAACTAACCAGCTGCTGCTGTGTAATAGTCCAGCTTTTTTTGTCATAAGTCAGAGCCAAGGGAGTTTTTGCTATGTTGGCTACGGTATCTTTTTGTCTTATTAGCATTTCGGTAGTGCGGTTCGGAGGAGAGCTACTAATGGGCAGTGTTAGGCTACTGTCTAGTCGGTTAAACTGTTCGGTCAAACTAAACATCGCCCAGCCCATATCGATATTTTGGCCAGCCTCAGCTTCGCTAACACTAATTTTGCCACCTTCAAAAAGGTATTCAGCGTTTTGGCTGGGCTTAGCAACAGAGTTGTTGATATTTACCATCTCCTTAGAGAAAACGTCGCCATCGATACCTAATTGTGTAATATCTGAACCGCCAAATAGTAGCGATGTTTGGGCTGCAATATCGCTAATTATGTCGCTATCTCGACCGAGCTTGAAAGCCTCATCTACATATGCCTTGTTATCGAAGCTAATACCAAAGCTGGCGGGCTTGGCAGTAATACTCTGGCCGTTCGCTTGGTAGCTAATGTCGGAGCTCATGTAGCGGGCCGTGGCTGCATCGAGCTTTGCAATAGCTTGGGGCTTGGTGAGACCACCGACATACACTCCGCGCAAGGATATGCCCGGCAGCAGCTTGTCGTAATGCCCAAGCCGCACCATAAAAATAATCACAAAGTACAGACCCAAAACTAACCCAGCGCCTAGCAAAATATGTTGCCAGGTTTTGGATTTTACCCACCAGGTTTTTAGCTTTTTCATCTGTTATGGCCAATCGTTATCAGGTATATTATACAATATCACAAGCTATTTGGTAAGGGGCGAGCTGTTTAGTTTTTCAACCCCTTCTTTGACTAACTGGCATTTATCTTTAGGGCATATCAATATACCTTCGGGCGTATCGATCACTATCATGTTGTCCAGGCCGATAGTAATGATAGGTTTTTTGTCAGCAATCACCAGCGATTCTTTACTGTCAATATCATAGACTTTTCCTCGATGAACATTGCTCTCACCATTACGTAAGATTTCATAGAGGTCCCTAAAGCTTCCAATATCAGCCCAGTCAAACCGCCCCGGCACAACAACAAGGTCTTTGATTTTTTCAATCAGTGCAGTATCGATAGCCTCATTAGGGAAAGTCAGATATTTTTTGTCACCATCTGCTGCCCCCATTGCTTGGTATCTATTCCAGAGGTTCATGTTGTTTGTTTTTATTTCACGCTCGAAGGCAGCTATGGTACCTGCAAAAAGCCCCAAGTTCCAGAGGTATTTATGGCTTTTAAGGTATTCTCTGGCCGTCTTTTCGTTGGGTTTTTCGACAAACCTATCTACTGACATCACAGGCAAGCCGTATTCGGT
>JBAXMM010000016.1:0-10100 GCA_037134295.1 bacterium | reverse complement strand
CGGCCTGCTAGCATATTAAATAGCTGATCAGTACCACCAACTTCTAAATCTGTTTTCATCTGGACGCTATCATAGCCCTGCAAAAGCGCGTAGAGTGTTTCGTGTAATCCTACGGGCTTATTATCCTGAATTCGCTTGGCGAAGTTATCTCGCTCAGTCATCTGCTGAATAGTGAATAAGCTAGTAAGCTTAAAAAACTCATCTAGTTGCATCTTTTCAAACCAATCGCCATTATGAAACATCTCCACTTTATCCATGTCTAGGATTACAGAAAGCTGCTGGTAGTACGACCTGAAGTTCTTAGCTACCTCTTCTTTTGATAACATTTTTCGTTCCGAAAACTTGTCTGATGTATCACCTATTTGGGCCGTAAATGTACCAGCGACGAATGTAATATGATGTCCTAGATCCTGAAATTGTCGCAATTTCCAGAGCGCTACAGCGCGCCCAATGTGTATCCTTGATCCGGTAGGGTCAATGCCGAGCTTAATTCTCAATTTTTTACCAGATTTTAGTTTTTTTTCTAGTTCGCTGCGTACTATTAGGTCTTCGACATTTCGAGTTAGCAGGTCATTTAGTATATCCTTAGATTTCATATCAATTTCCCTTAGATTAGTTTATTTATTAATTAAAATTAAGCGAATAGCTTGCAGTTGACGCTAAAATCAAGCCTTGAAATACCAAGAGTGGTGCTCAAATTTACATGCTATTAATAAAGTTATATCTGTCACATTATACCAACAATAGCGTTATATTGTAATCAAACTTATCGATAAATTTATTAGCTAAGTCGTGATATAATTTAATGTAATAACTTATGGCAAACAAACCAGCAAATAAAGCTAATAAATCTACCCGTCGCGTGGTGAAGCATACGACCATCTCAAAGGGTAGCAAAAAATCACCTTCCAGGCCTCGAGTAAAGGGATGGGACAGGTTTCGCTACAAAAATATTATCCGGGTCATTACGAGCAAAAAGGCTCTAAAAATATATGGCATAACTGCAGCAGTTACAGTTCTTCTTTTGGCTGGCTTATTCTTGTGGTTCGCCAAAGACCTTCCTAGCCCGAACAAGATTAATTCACGTGTTAGCGCCCAGACTACTAAAATATACGACCGAACAGGCGAAAACCTCCTCATTGAAGTCTATGGTGATAAAAACCGCAGCATAATTGAGTTCAATCAAATGCCACAATGTATTAAGGATGCTACGGTTGCCCTGGAAGACAAAAATTTTTATAAGCAAGGCGCCTTTAGTCCGGCTGGTATTGCCAGAGCTTTTACGGGCATACTATTCAAAGACCCAAGCAAGGGTGGTGGCTCGACTATAACCCAGCAGTACGTCAAAAATGCTCTGCTCACCAACGAGCGAACTTTTACTAGAAAAATCAAAGAACTTATCTTGTCTATACAGATGGAACAGCTTTACAAAAAAGATGACATCCTGAAGCTTTACCTTAACGAAATACCTTATGGCTCAACTGCCTACGGCATTCAAGCTGCCTCCAAGCAATACTTTGGTATCGATGCCAAAGACCTAAACCTAGCCCAGTGTGCCACTCTGGCTAGCCTTCCCCAGGCTCCAACTTATTACTCTCCCTACGGACAAAATAAGCAGGCCCTGCTCGATAAAAAAGATCGTGTGCTAGATATACTCGTGGACCAGGGATACATCAAAAGAGACCAAGCCGATGAAGCTAAAAAGGTAGATGTCATGTCTCTATTGAAGCCCTACAATCCGTATGCCAATGTCCAAGCTCCGCATTTTGTGCAGTATGTTCGTGAAAAATTAGAAGAGAAGTATGGCATCAAGCGAGTCAACGAAGGTGGGTTCAAGGTCATATCTTCGATTGATCTTCCAAAACAAAAACTAGCCGAGCAGATTGTTTTTAAAAATATTAACTCTGTTAGGGGTTATGGTGGAGATAACGCCGCACTAGTTTCGGCCGATCCTAATAACGGTCAAGTTCTAGTAATGGTTGGAAGTTATGATGCCACTAACCCTGAATTTGGTATTTATAACGTAGCCGCCGCGCTTAGACAACCAGGGTCGTCTATTAAGCCTGTAGTATATGCTAGTTTGTTCAAGAAAAACTGGGGACCAGGCAGTACAATATACGATGTCAAAACCGATTTTGGAGGTATTCCTCCTTATATTCCCAAAAACTATACGGGGAGTTTTTATGGCGTACAGTCTGTCAGGACAGCTTTAGCTAGCTCCCTTAATATTCCTGCCGTAAAGGGTCTTTATATTGGCGGCATACCAGAATTTATTGGTACAGCACGAGATATGGGTATAACTACCTACGATAAGCCAGTCGATGAATACGGCCTAAGTATGGCTCTAGGGGCAGGAGAAGTTCGTATGGTAGATATGGTTAATGCTTATTCGGCGTTCCCCACCAACGGTCAGCACCACGATCCAGTCTACTGGCTCAAAATTACCGATGGCTCCGGCAAAGTCGTTGAAGACAATACTAAACCTGAAAACAATAAACCAAAGCAGGTGCTTGATCCACAAATAGCTTATTTGATAAGTAATATTATGTCTGATAATAACGCACGTTGTAGTAACGGTACGTTTCCGTGTAATAACCCACTAACACTGCCCAACAAAACCGTAGCAGCTAAGACTGGTACATCGGAAGACTACCGAGACGCCTGGACTATTGGCTTCACAAAGAGAGTCATAACAGCAACCTGGGCAGGCAACAATGACAACACCCCTATGACCCAAGCTGCTAGTATTGTTGCGGCCCCGATATGGAATCAGTACATGCGCGAGGTAACCAAGGACGATCCCAATGAGCAGTTTGATAGACCGCCAGGCATAAAGCAAGAAACTATTGATGCCAATACTGGCAAGTCGCCGATAGCAGGCTCTAAATTACGAACAGACATATTCCCGAGCTGGTATCACGTTGAGAAGGCTCAAGATTCCCAGAAAGCCACTATTGATATTGTTTCTGGCAAATTAGCTACCGATTGTACCCCCGCCGGCGCACGTAAGGAAATAACCGGATCATTAATAACGGCCGAGATAGCCCCAACCGACCCATCATACCCCAGGTGGAACCCGCCAGTACAAGTACTAGCCGCCTCTCTAGGATATGCCCAGGGCGGCAGTATTCCGTCGCAAAAAGACGATGTCCACCAGTGTGGCGACCCACAGCCTGTTGTATCTATAACAACTTCGCCAGCTACGGGCAGTACTTTTTCTATCACTGCATCTACCACACAGGGAAAATTTCCTATTAGCCAGGTTGCCTTTTATATGGACGGAAACATTCTCGCGACACAGTCTGGTGCTGGGCCGACCTTCACAACTACGGTCACGCCATCGGCAGGAGTACACAAATTTAGTGCTGTAGTGACAGACTCTGGCTACTACACTGGCACTAGCAATACTGTATCGGCTACAGCTACAGGGGTTGGTGGTGCAAACTTGAGCTGTTCGGGAAGTAACTGCCAATTTACTTATACTTTAGGAGCCTTCAGCGTTCAACTCTATGTAGATGGTGCGCCTTTTGGTCCTAGTAAGTCTTCTTCGCCTGCTACTTGGGGTGGCACTGGCTGGAATAGTAATGTCGGTACAAGCTCCAATATTAAAGCTAGTTTTTTACCGGCCAGTGGCTCTGCACAGACTATTTATCCTTAAATGCTGTTCTTTACACTAAAAGATATCACTGCTGAGTTCGTATAGACGCATCAGATAGCTTGATGCACCTTCTGCGACATAGTAAGGTTTTGGGTAAATTAGCCCTGGCTTACTGTTAACCTAGGGGATCTGATTACTTTTGGGGTTTAGGATTTCTGGGACTAGCTGTAAACTTAGTAGTCTTTCTGGGTTGTCTAGACGTGTGACCACTGGAGCTAACCTTAGTATTTTTAGGTGTGGCAAATATCATCTTGCCTGCTACAGACTGAAATATTCTAGTGACTTCGCAATCCACATCTTTACCAATTAATTTATCACCTCCGTCAACAACAATCATAGTTCCGTCGGGCAGGTATCCTACGCCTTGGTTTTTTTCCTTACCAGCCTGTACGACATTTACTTTCATTATTTCTCCAGGCAGTACGACAGCCCGGATAGCATTAGCTAGTTCGTTGATGTTGAGTATCTTAACTCCTTCAATTGTTGCGACGCGATTAAGGTTGTAGTCGGTGGTTAAAATGTTGGCATTGTGTTTTTTGGCCAAGTAAACCAACTTGTGATCTACCTCTTTTACATCCTTAGGGTCGTCTTCGATAATCTCGAGCTGCAGTGCATCATTAAGGCGCATATCATTTAGTATCTCAAGTCCACGCCGACCTCTGCCTCGACGCAGTGGATCTTCGCTATCGGCAATGTTCTGTAGTTCAGCCAAAACAAATCTAGGTACAATCAAAGCACCAGGGATAAACCCACTAGCAACGATATCACCAATTCGACCGTCGATTATAGCCGAGGTATCAACCAGCACTTTAGTGTCGTGCTTGTTGATCTTTAGGGGCATGGGCTTATCTTGTTTTACTTTTTTATCACTCTTTTTTGACATCAAGCTGTCTAAGAAATCATGCTGCGAATAAAATACTGATGCCATTGCAGCAGCCAAAACAATTGTTACGACTATCGGCAAGTACTGTTTGTACGGCTCTGGCAAGGCCGAAATCGGAATAGCCAATAATGATCCGATGATGCTACCAAGCAATGCCCCTATCACGACCAGTATTAATTTCTGAGCGCTTAATTGAGCTAAACGGTAGGTGATAATGAATATAACTAACGCAATTACTAATATAACTTCTACGACTAACATAAATTTATTATTTCCTCTATTTTAATGATTTGATTGCTTCAGCTATAGTCTTGACTCCTAGGTAATTTTGACCTTTAGAACTAGCTGGCACGACTCCATTCTTGTACCCAAGTTTATTGGCCTCACGAAGTCTTAAATTTGACATATTGACAGACCGAACTTCACCACTTAGACCCACTTCACCAAATACTACAGTACTTGGCTTGATAATTTTACCGTTTGATGCGGACGCTATTGCTAAAATAATTGCGAGATCAATTGCTGGTTCGGAGAGCTTTATTCCGCCTACAATATTAACATAGACATCGTGAGTACTCAAGTTAATACCACCGCGTTTTTGCATAACTGCGCACAACAATCCAAGACGATTGATATCAAACCCATCTGCTACACGCTTAGGATAGCCAAACACACTAGGACTAACTAGTGCCTGAACTTCTACTAAGATAGGCCTACTACCTTCCATGCCCACAAATACTACACTCCCTGGAAGCTCTTGACGCTCTTGCAAGAGGGCCTCAGAAGGGTTCTTTACGGCCACTAAGCCTGCTTCGGTCATCTCTAGCATACCAACTTCATTGGTAGCTCCAAAGCGATTCTTGACGCTCCTCAAAAGCTTCAGCAGACCATAGCGTTCACCCTCAAGGTACAGGACTGTATCCACTAAGTGCTCCATTAATCTCGGTCCAGCTACGTTACCTTCTTTTGTAACATGCCCAATAATGATGAAGGAGGTGTTGGTGCTCTTTGCTAGCCGAACCAGACTATTAGTGTTGTTGGTTATTTGGCTGGTCGTACCAGCTGAGCCGCTAAGGTTTTGGCTCACCATAGTTTGAATCGAATCTATCACTACAAGTTGGTATCCACCAGTTTGGGCATAGGCCAATACTTCATCTACATCAGTAGTCGCCAAAAACTCAAATTCAGTATTCATACCTTTGAGCCTAGCTCCCCGAAGTTTAACCTGGGCTGCAGATTCTTCACCACTTACATATAGAACTTTGTATTTCTTAGCCACTTCCGCAGCCACCTGCAGCACTAGAGTAGATTTGCCAATTCCCGGATCACCAGCCAGCAGTACTAGGCTGCCTGGTACTATCCCTCCACCTAAGACTGCATCGACTTCACTATTGCCAGTACCTATTCGGCTTTTATCGGAAGATGAAATTTCGTGGAACTTGTCGATTTTAGTGGTTGGAGTAGCTAGCTTCTTGTTGCCATTAAATCCTGGGGCGATGCTCTCTACGATAGTATCCCATGCGCCACACTGCATGCATTTACCACTCCACTTGCTGGAGTTGGCTCCGCAGCTCTGGCAGCTAAACTGTACGTTTGATTTAGACATACAATAAATTATACACGACTACTGCTTTACGAACAAATAGCGAATAGATTATTATAGCAGCTAGCTGCCTATACTGTTGCGCCAACCTTGATATTTAGATCAACCTCACCATCTTTTGCACTAATTTCTACGATATCGCCTGGCTTGATCATCTCTGTAATTATGCCGCTAGCGAGCTTATCCTCTATTAATCTTTGTACCGCTCTCTTCATGGGGCGAGCTCCGTTTTCAATATCATAACCTTTTTCTACTAGCAAGACTCGTACGTTTGGCTTAAACTTTAGAATAACTTCTTTTTCTTCAAGTCTCTTAGCAAGATCTTTGAGCTGGAGCTCAGCAATCTTTTCGATATCTAACTTCGAGAGTGCCTTAAATACTACAACATGATCAATACGGTTCAAAAATTCTGGACGAAATTGTTTTTTCAGTTCACTGGTAACTTTTTCTGTCATCTGTACGTGAATTTCGTCTAGCTTTCTTTGTTCTTTGGGGGTATCGGTCGCAAATCCGATTTCAGCTTCCTTCGCCAAGACCCTGGCACCAACATTGCTTGTCATAATTATAATTGTGTTGCTAAAATCTACTTTTTTACCCTTAGCATCTGTTAAAACACCATCTTCAAGAATCTGTAATAAAATATTAAATATATCAGGATGGGCCTTTTCGATTTCATCAAATAATATTAAGCTATATGGCTTGCGGCGAACTTTTTCTGTCAGCTGGCCAGCATCTTCGTAGCCCACGTACCCTGCGGGAGCTCCGACTAAGCGCGAGACATTATGTTTTTCCATAAACTCACTCATATCAACCTTAATAATCGAGTCTGCGTCATTAAAAAGTTCTTCTGAAAGTACACGAGCGAGTTCGGTTTTGCCCACCCCGGTAGGTCCTAAAAACATAAATGAGCCGATGGGCTTTTTTTGGTCAGCAATGCCCGTGCGGCTACGGCGTATAGCCTTGGCAATAACATCGACAGCATTATCCTGTCCGATGATCTTGAGTTTTAATGTCTGCTCTAGCTTCTTAAGACTATCGGTCTCAAACTTAGCTAATTTTTCAACGGGTATTCCTGTAGATTGAGCCACGACCTTGGTAATGTCCTCTATCGTAACTTCGACCTTATCATTATTTTTAGAGTCAGCCTGCACTTCATTTAGTTTTTTTTCTATAATGCTAGCTTCAGATTTTAATCGAGCAGCTTGCTCAAAATCTTGGTTATATACGGCATCATCAATTTGGATTAACTTTTGTTCGAGCTGTTTGGATAGGCGCTTGCCTCGTCCGTCGGTACTTGAACGGGTTATTCTGGCCCGTGATGATGCTTCATCGATTAGGTCTATCGCTTTGTCTGGCAAAAACCTGTCAGCTATATAGCGCTTTGCTAATTTAGCAGCCTCTTCAATTGCCTCATCGGTAATCTTAACGCTATGGAATTTCTCATACCTTGGTCGCAACCCCTTAAGCACCTCGACAGTTTCGTCAACTGTAGCCTCCGGAACTATAATCGGCTGAAAACGACGTTCTAATGCAGCATCTTTTTCGATGTGCTTTCTGTACTCTTCAAGAGTAGTAGCACCAATAGTCTGCACTTCACCGCGCGATAAGGCTGGTTTTAGGATGTTCGCAGCATCAATTGCCCCTTCGGCACTTCCGGCTCCGACTACATTATGAAGCTCGTCAATGAATAATATTACATCTGGCGAAGCAGTTACCTCGTCAATTATCTTTTTGAGTCGTTCTTCGAATTCACCCCTAAATTTAGTACCCGCAATAACAGATGCCATATCAAGCATCATTAGTCTCTTACCTAGTAGCATCTCTGGGACTCTCTCGTCGACAATTCTTTTAGCTAGTCCTTCTACTATCGCTGTTTTACCAACTCCAGGCTCGCCAATCAGAACAGGATTATTTTTGCTCCGACGGTTTAAAATTTGGATCATTCTATCGATTTGGGTTTCTCGACCGATTACGGGATCTAACAAATCTTTTGTAGCCTTAGCTGTCAAGTCTATACCGAAGTGATCTAGTGCAGGTGTTTTAGACTGTTTAGAATTCTTGCGGCCTGGTCCACCTTGTGGTATCTCGACTTGAGAAGGTTGAGAGTCCAGGTACTTTTCTAGCTCGTCTCTAACTGCTACCGGATCGACCTGCATGTCTTTTAAAATAGATATTGCGCGAGAATTTTTTTGGCCTAGTATTGCAAGCAATAAATGCTCCGTACCAGCGTAGGGTTGGCCGTTTTGCTGTGCAACCCTAAGTGCAGATGTAATGGTCTGTTTAGCTGTCTCAGATAGCTCAATACTCCCCGACGGTGTAGAGGTCTGGATATTATGATTGCCATAAACGGGGACGTTATCAATTCTGACGCCCATGTCAGATAGTAGTCGAGCTCCTATCGAACCCTGAACTTTAAGCATTCCTAGTAGCAAGTGTTCGGTGCCTATGTAGCTCGACCCCATATTAATCGCAAGAAGGCCTGCACTCTCCAGGCTTTTTTTAGCATTCTGTGTAAATCTATCAAAATGGCTTAAAAAATCTTCTTGCATAATTATTGTCCTCCATTAATTCTAGCAAACTTTGGTTTTTGTGTCTGTTTATTTATCTTCTGAATCTTCTAGAGCCTCTTCTTTTTCTACGACTTCCTTGATACTTTTTTCAGATTCTGTCTTAACATCAGTGGCCTCAGCTGAAGTCTTGCCATCTTTAACTTCAGTTTTTTCATTAGAAGCGGCAATTATGGCATCCTCTAGATCGACTGTTCGGGTGGGCTTGGGCTCTGGCACTATCTCTTTTGCAGTAGATTCAACGCCAGCTTCATCGGCACCATCGATATCAATATTCCACTCTGTTAATTTAGCTGCTAACCTGACGTTCTGGCCGGATTTGCCGATTGCCAAACTCAGTTGGTCTTCAGGTACCTTGACTACGGCTTTTTTATTTTCCTTATCTAGTTTAACGCTAATTACTTTAGTTGGTGACAAGGCATTTGTAATGTATTCCTTAGGATCGTCGCTAAATGCTATAATATCGATTTTTTCTTCACCGAGCTCTCCCATTACGGCCTGCACCCTTGTGCCTCTACCTCCGACAAAAGTACCAACTGGGTCTACTCCTGGGACATTGGATTTGACGGCAATCTTGGTGCGAGCTCCAGCTTCACGAGCGATTCCCGCAATTTCGACTGATCCGTTGGCTATCTCAGGAACTTCAAGCTCGAATAATCTTCGAACCATATCTGGGTGTGTACGACTAACTACAATTTGTGGCCCGCGGTTGGTTTGCTCAACCCGAACTACAAATACTTTAATCTTTTGGGCGGGATAATACTTTTCATTAGGTATCTGGTCGCTGGGGAACATCACGCCGGTTGCTTTTCCGAGATCAATAAATACATTACCACTCTCAAATCTTTGAACAGTGGCGTTAATGATTAGACCTTCTTTGCCGCTAAATTCGCTAAATACGACTTCTCGCTCGGCTTCACGAATTCGCTGGACAATCACCTGCTTAGCAGTTTGGGCAGCGACTCGTCCGAATTCCTTGTTGTCTTCCTTAAACTCAATCATATCTCCAAGGACGCTAGCTTTTTTGAGCTTCTTGGCATCAGCTATCGATATTTGTATTAGACCATCCTCAACACTCTCAACAACTTCCTTGGTTACAAAGATAGTTGGCTCGCCACTATCGGGGTTCAGCTCAACCCTTACCTCTTGCTCTTTGTCGCCGAAGTCTTTTTTGTAGGCAGCGATTATTGCGGCTTGGATTGCCTCAATAACCATATCTTTCGATATGCCTTTTTCTTCACATATTTGCTCTATTGCTGATAAAAATTGGTTTTGCATAATTCTCCTATTAAAATGTTATTAAATTGTAGTTAGCCCTAGATAAAGCTTGAATAAAAAAGTCGGTACACCAGTGCAACCGACAGTTTCGCTCATTTCAGACTATACTCA
>JBAXMM010000015.1:0-10168 GCA_037134295.1 bacterium | reverse complement strand
AGAAGTATCTGTATCATAGCACATATTACCCAGGCTATTGGTAAAGTTTGGCTTATTCGAAGCAAGCAATACATAATCTTTTGGCACCTGGACACAGTCTTTGATGCCAACCCCAAAAGTACCCATTGGCATCTGGATATAAGAAGTGTAGTTAAATGTATTGCCCATAACTTGTCTATAAGGCTGTTTGTACCTAATATTAAAAGCCTTTTTTTCTGACGGCTGTACCGTCATGCCGAAGATATATATATCATAGCCATTCTCTCTGTCGGCCAAGTAAAAACTTCCAGACGAACTGATGATTTCGGACCCCTTTGGCAATGCAAGTTTGATGTCGACTTGATCGTAACCTACAAGATACTTATAGCCATTAAACTCGGGGTCAAAATATCGATACAGATTCTCCATGGCTAGATGCTCCCTCTCAAAAGCAATGTCTATTATGCTTTCGCCATTATCAGAAATGGTTATCTGCCTACTCAAATCTCTTTTTATGTAAGATCCTGTCTTGGTTCCGGAACCTGATGATTCAGAGAAGCTCATGTAATCACCTGAGAAAGCCTTGAGCCCACCGCTATACCCCAGATCCTTAATGGCTTGCTCTACATGCAAGTCTTTAGAGTATGCTACTATTTGTCTTTCGTGCAACAGCCTATCTATATCAGGGAGGTAGCCGTACAGCTCTCCAATAGACTTTTGGGATAATATACCGATGAGTTTATTCGCAAGACTCGTAATAACTGACTTCGGGTCATCTCTTTGGGCTTTATCGGTGCCAGACTCTACTTCCATTTGCAGTGTTTCCATTATATTGTCTGCCGTTATGGTCAATCTATAATCGGGGAGATATATTGGCCCTGTCTTTTGAAGCATGCTCTTGAGTATGTCTGGAGTTATTCCAACTACCATATCGACACTCATACCGGATTCTTTCTCGAAAATATTAGCAGCCCTTCTGGCATTTCTAGGCCAATCCATATTTACACCACTATTCCTGAGGGTATAGGTATTCATTACTTTTTCACCGTTTAAGCCCTCTGTGGTTTCCTCGTAATAGCCCGGTGCCTCGGCCTTATGATCGTAATAGTATACGCTTCGTATAGATTTAGGCTTAATAGATCCCTTTTCGATATCTATAAAACCCACTGTCCCTATAAATCCGCCTCCGTGGCGTACTTCTGAATTATTTTCAAATAACAAAAGTACGCCCAGTGGCTTATTTTGCGCGAGTAAATAGTCGCTCAATATCTTATAATCGCCTATTTTTGTAGACTTAATTACAACCTTATCTATCAATCCACCTAGGCTAGTGCTGATAATAAGTATTGCAAATATAACTGTTGCGATGGCTAAGCTTTTGGCAGAGTTATTTTTTTTGACTGATTTTACCAACTACGTACCCTCCGAGCTCACTCAAAAATCTGTCCTCTGAAAACATTTTGGCTCTTTTTACAATCTCTTTTTTATCGAAGCTGGTTTTTTCGAACTTCTGAATCGCTTCGACCAAGCTTTCGACTGACTGTTGGCTGTGATAAATACCTGTCACACCATCTATTACGGTCTCGGTAGCTCCACCTTTAGCGAAACATATTACTGGCTTACCGGCCGCCATCGCTTCGACTGGAGTAATGCCAAAGTCTTCTAGCCCAGGAAATACAAATGCCCTACAGTTGGCGTAGAGGTCTTTAGCCTCTTGGTCGCTAGGCGATTTGATGAACCTAATGGTTGGACCAGCTATTTTGCGAAGGGCTTTCTCTTCTGGACCTCTTCCCGCAACCACTAGCTCTAAGCCTAGCTCCGTACAAGCCCGTACTGCTAGATCTACTCTCTTGTATCCAATCAGTCGGCCCAGGATTAAATAGTAATTATCTTTACTCCTAGATGACGACAGCCCGGTAAACTTATCCGTATCAACAGGTGGATAAATAACGAGGCTTGATCGTTTGTAGTATTTTTTAGTTCTCTTAGAGACCTCTGTAGATATAGATACAATCTCGTCGGGCCTCTGGGCAGCGGCGAAATCCCATTGCCTCAGACTTCCAATGGAATTTCTGAGCATCAGGCGCGCCAACGGGTCAAGTGGGCCAAACCCCGGCTCTTCGAGATAGTCTTGATAGCCACTCCAGTAGTACCTGGTAGGGGTGAATAAGTAAGCTATGTGTAGCGTTTCGCTTGGAGTTATGATGCCCTTAGATTCTGCACTGCAAGTTGAGATGACCAAATCATAACCTGAAAAATCAAAACTCTCAAAAGCCAGAGGTCTAAGCATCGAATACAATTGATGTTTTTTTAGAGCCAGAGGCCAACGCTGAATAAACGAGGAGTGAACTATCTGTTGTTTGAATAATTTTAACTCTTTAGGGTTATAGACACTAGTGTATATCTCGGCCTGGGGGAACAATTTGAGCATACTCTGGACCACTCTCTCGCCGCCCCCTAGTCCAACTAGCCAATCGTGCACAATGGCTACTCTGAGGCCTGATAATTGCTTCTTATATTCCATTGCGCTCAAATATAGCCTGCCAGATGGTTTTGATGATTATTTTGATATCCAGCCAAAGCGACCAATTTTCGATATAAACAATATTGAGCTTTACTCTATCTGAATACGACAGCTCGTTACGGCCCGAAACCTGCCACATTCCTGTAATTCCGGGTCTAATAGCAACAATCTTAGCGAGGTTCTTTTGTCCACCAACCAATTCGAGCTCAGACTCTGGTAGCGGCCTTGGGCCGACTAAGCTCAAATCGCCTTTTAGTACATTATAAAGCTGTGGTAGCTCGTCGAGGCTAGTCTTGCGCAAGAACCTGCCTAGTTTTCCGACTCTAGGGTCGTCCTTAATCTTGGCATTAGATCTAAATTCATCAGCTTTGTCACGTGGTAGGAGCTTCAGTACATCTTCAATATTACGGTTACCGAACTTGGCACCCAGACTGTATTCGGCTTTCATTGTTCTAAATTTATATACATTAATCTTTTTTCCACTGCGCCCGTAACACTCATGCAAATAAATCGCTGGACCGTGGTCGTTGAACCTGATAATGAGGAATATTACAAGCTGCAACGGCAGACTCAAGATAGCAATTATAGTTGTAATTATTACATCGAATAACCTTTTTAGAACCCTTCCCCAGCCTTCTAACGGTGTCGGTTTAAGCTCTAAAATGGGCACCGAACCTATCTGGGTAGTAATGATTTTAGAGGTGTAGAGGTTCGAGATGCTCGGTACGAATTGGTAACCGATATGGTTGGCTTGGCAGAAAGCCAAGATATCTACTATATTATCATCACTAATAGTGCTGTCGGCCACCATAATCATGTCAATATGGTGCGAGTCTCGGATTTTCTGGAGTCTGTCGGTAGTGGATCGGGCTAGGTTGGGTAGGTTTGCTACTATCTTGTAGCGTCTCTTGAGTCGCTTGAGGGCAGTTTTCAGCTCGACCGCCGTATCGCCGCCCCCAATAAACAGGACACTATAAACACCTATACCAAAACGAGATAAAGTTTTTTGTAATAAGCTCATTAGTATTCGGCCTAGGCTCACCAAAACGAGAGCAAACATGAAGCCATAAATTGGTATGCTTTTTGCAGGGAATATCGGCGTAGGGTTGATAAAGTCTATGACAATCAATACCATCACCCCAGATGCACAGGCAGCTATAATTTTGCTAAAGTCTATCCAGTTGCCTCTATCAGATCGGATTTTATAAAGGCCTACGCCGGCAAATATCAAAAGCCAGATTGGCAGGAATAATAACATGAAGTTGAGGTAGCTTTGGCCTGCTATTGCTATCGAAAAGGGCTTACCGCTGCCCTCTCTTAACATGTACGCCAAAATAAAGCTTACTACTAGCATCGTGTAGTCGACTGGTATCTGTAGGGCGGCTATCAAAAGCTCGCTTCTTTTTCTCATAGTATTTATTGTACCACCTAATAAAATAACATTCGCCATTAAAAACGAATGCTATTTAATGCTATTAGTTAGCTATAAGCCGAATTTTGTACCCAGCACCTTTGAATATCAATTTGAGTCGGTTTGCTCACGCAGTTGTGGCACAACCTCACTGTTTTAATATGGTATTGATACGCAAAGGTGCTGGGCGATGACCATCTATCTTAACGCCTACTAAAAGCAGGCACTACCTCCCGCCAATCTAACGCTCCGTGCTAGCTCGATGCGCTAAATTGGCGGGATGACGCGATATACCCTATGAAAAGACGAGTAGTCTCTCCGCTTTTGACAGCGGAAGGGCCCATAATCTTGCAGCCGGTAGGGTTTACCTCTTCCGATAGTCACCTATCAGAACTGGGGGCTCTTAACCCACTCTTTTCACCCTTACCCAGCACCTTTCTTAAGTACCAACTGAAGCACTCTCGACCAAATCAGGGCCAAATTAAGAATTATTGCTTCAGTATTGATACACAAAAAAGGTGCTGGGCGGTATTGTTTCTGTGGCACTTTCCCTAGGATCACTCCTGGTTGCAGTTAACAACTACCGTTACTCTATGCTGTTCGGACTTTCCTCCCAGCACCTTTGTAGGTACCAATTTGAAGCGCTCTCGACTGAACTAAGGCTAATTTCTAAAATTATTGCTTCGATAATGATATACACAAAGGTGCTGGGCGGTCATCCGCTAACTAATAGCTGACATATTATAATATATTTATGCTTAGTTGTCTATTTCTGACCATCAAGGATTTGGTTTACAACCGCATCTGCTAGAGTGTTGTCTTCTCGATAAACATGAGTAAAGGTTAGGTCTAGCCCAACAGAGAGTCTATTGACTTCAGCATTAAGCGGTATCATATTGGCATTTTTTACTCGATACTGACCATTTAACTGCCTAACTATTAGCTGGCTATCTAGAAAAAAATCGGCTTTTGTGATGCCCATTTCGTGTATCTTTTCGAGGGCGGCAATAACGGCACTGTATTCGGCATAGTTATTGGTCTGGACCCCCAGGTATTTGCCTATTTCCTCAATAACATCATTATCTTTGTTGAGGATAACTGCACCAAGCGCTGAAGGGCCGGGGTTGCCTCGAGATCCACCATCGCAAAAAACAATAACTGGCTCGTTTTTATTCACTTCACCTCCTTATCAACCATATGGCTATTACCGAAAAGCCGAGTACGAACCTGTAAAGCACAAATATTAACAAGGAGTGTTTCTTGAGATAGTCTAGTAGCCAAGTAATAACTGCCAATCCTACGCCAAAAGCCACTGCAATACCTACTAATGTGAGCAAAATCGATACACCGCCAGATGGCTCAGTAATAATTTGGGTTAGTTTATAGAGCCCAGCACCAAGTGATATTGGAGTCGCCAAAAGAAAACTAAAGCGCGCCGCTGACTCTCTGTTGAGGCCTAGTAGCTCACCAGCAGATATTGTAATACCCGAACGCGAAGTGCCCGGGACCAAGGCTAGTACCTGGGCAAACCCGATAATAAGAGCTTTCTTGGGTCCGATATGTCCGATATCCTTGTCGAGTTTGGCTGATTTGTCGATAATATACATTACCAATCCATAAAATATTAGTCCGATGCCTATAACTAATGGGGCTGAGCTTGATTGGTGGAAATACTTGTCGATAAATTTGTCGCCAAAATAGCCAGCTAGTGCGGCTGGCACTGAGGCAATCAAAATATATGCCAAGAGTTTGTCACGCTTTTTGAATAGTCCATAAAAGTCTTTCCAGAAAAAAACAACCAATGCCAAAGCAGTTCCAATATGGATGGCTGCGTCAAAAGCCAATCCTGGATTCGGTATATTAACAGCCCAAGGCAGTAAAAATAAATGAGCTGAGCTAGAGATCGGCAAAAACTCTGTAACCCCTTGCAGTACTGCTAAAACAACGACTATAAGAATCATTTTATACTTTCACTCCTCCTATGGAAGCAATATATCTGGCGATCTTATCTGCTTCGGACTTTAGCTGCGCAGGCGACGAATTTTTGGCGGTGGTATGGTCGATATCAGATATTTTCATTAGCGAATAAACGTGGATGTGAGTATGCGGGACTTCAAATCCGACACTAGCCAAGCCAACCTTGGGTGGCTGATAGACCGCCTTTGTGACCTTGGCAAAAAACTGTGCTACCTTCATAAGATAGCTAAGAGTTTCTGGATCGAGGTCCTCCCAATTAGCAACCTCCCTGACAGGTATAACCAACATATGACCTGGATTGTGAGGCCTTATAGACAAGATCACAAAGCACACTTTGTCTTGATAGATTATTTCACCAGGCAGCTCCCCTAGTCTGATTTGTGTGAAGATTGTTTTAGACATGGTACTCATCATACATCTTGAAGGTCACCAACATCAAGCGTAAGCTGAGAGCCGGGTTTGAGCTCACCACTTAGCAGGCGCTTGGCAATCAGATTTTCTACTAAGCGTGATATTACTCGTCGCATCGGCCTAGCTCCAAGACGCGGATCGTATCCCAGATCGACGAGGTGGGCCAGTGCTGGCTGGGTAAGTGCTATGGTAACTTTTTTATCGGCGAGCTCTTGATTGACACTCTGTATTATCAACTCTGCGACCTGCAGCAGCTCTTCTTTGGTTAGTGGTCTAAACAGTACAACTTCATCGAAGCGGTTGATGAGCTCAGGTCGGAAAATATTCTGATCAATAAGGTCGTTGACGAACTTATCTTCGAATTCCTCTAGGTTTTTGCCTGCAGCTATCTGCTCTCTAATTTCATTGGCACCAGCATTTGAGGTACAGATTATAATTGCTTCCTTAAAACTTACCTTGTGGCCAGCTGTATCTGTAAGTATTCCTTCGTCTAGCATTTGGAGCAACAAATTAAGTATGTCGGGGTGGGCCTTTTCGATTTCATCTAATAAGACCACGCTAAATGGGTTCTGATTGATCTTTTGCAAGAAACTACTGCCCTTATCGTCTTTGCTCGCCGAAGCCAGCAGACGGGCTACATCGGCCTTGGATTGATACTCGCTCATATCGAGTCGGTTCATACTGTTTTCGCTGCCAAAATAAACAGCAGCAAGCGACTTAGTGAGCTCAGTCTTGCCAACACCAGTCGGACCCAAGAACAAGAAGCTACCAACAGGACGTCCAGTATTTCTAACTCCAGCCCGCGACCGTCTTAAAGCATCTGAGACCACCTGCACTGCACGACTCTGGTTGATCATTCGCTTATGGATCAAATCCTCTAGGTTTATAAGCTGGGTTTTTTCTTCAGCTGATGCCTGACTGACCTTAGTATTAGTGATGATCTCGGTTGCCTTGGCCACCGAGTCTTCGGTAATCAAGCCCCCTACGGGGTAGTTCATGCTGTCGGTCAAGAGGTCGATAGCCTTGGCAGGCATCGCTTTATTTCGTAAGTACCTTTCCGACATATCATAGGCGGCCTGGATGCCCTTAAAGGTCACTATGCTATCGCCTTTTTTCTCGATGTTAATAGAGATATCCTGAAGTATACTAATAGTTTGATCTTTGTCGGCAGGTTCTATGTCTATTCTGGCAAACAAACTAGCCAAGCTAGGGTTGATGGTATCTAGCTTGTGCCAGTCATCAAGTGTAAAGCTAGCTATTAGGCTAATATTGGATGATTGCAGGGCTGGCAATAAAATCCCCGAAACATCAACAGTGCCGCCGCCACCGCCACCAAAAAACAACTGAGCCTCATCGAAATATAAAATTATGTTTCCTGCCTTGGCGGCATTAGTGATAATTTCGTTAAAAATAGTCTCAAGACTAGCATTTTGGCCAACGGTAGCAGTTACAGCAGCTGAATCCACCTGTACCACCTGCCTATACCTCAGAGAGTTCGGTACATCATTACCGTCGATAAGCTTTTCGGCTAACGCATACACTAGAGCCGTTTTGCCAACACCGACCTCACCAACCATGGCAAGGTTACTGCGTCCATCTTTAGCAAGATTAGTAAGCATTTGCTCTATTACATGCCCTCTCTTGACACTAGAAAAATCTAAGTTGCCATCGGCAATCGCTAGGCTGATGTTTTCGCCATACTTATCAAGCACAGGTGTAAAGCCGGCCGACCAATCTCTTCCAATGCCCCCATAGTCAGATCTATTCTTGGGCATCAAGACTCTTTGCCATAATGACTCCTCCCACATCAGACCACCAATAATGTCCTGGGGGCTCATGCTGTGAGTACTAAGCCATTCATTCATCTGGGGGTTCTCAAGGATCATAGCCACTACCAACACACCAGCCGATATTTCCTTGATAGGTGTCTGGCCTGCTATCAAGAAGGCTCTGTTCCATAGAGACGGCGATGCTACTACATTGTCAGAAAGAGTTGAGGAGAGCTGGTTTGGCGCAAGCTGATAGCGGCGGAATATAAAGAGCGCCTGCCAGCTATCTTGAATTGCTACTAAGATCTGCTGCGGACTCTGGCTGTTGTTAATCATAAAAACAATATCATTAGATACAACACTATCTAGTGCTATCTCGGCGATGTCTGGGTTATAAATTGTCGGATTGTTCGATAAATCCCACTTTAGCCATAAAGAAAACATCAGCCCCACCAACCCTAGCCCCACAAACAAGCTAACAGGCTTAATTTGGGCAAACAGGTATATTACTAGTCCAGCAACTATCAGTGCCCAGGAAATAAAAATTACGCCTTTGGCAAAGCCCGGACGGAAGTAGCTATAAAACTGGGCTTTTTTTACGCGCAGCGAGTTAGTGTATGTTACTGGTTTCATACGAACATCCCCGCGACAGTTAATAAAACTAAAAGTGGTGCTATCGGCCAGGCAACTATAAATACCAATCCAAATATTGATATAGCCAAGATGGCAATTATTGCCGTAAATATAGCAAATAGCCGAATAGTGAACCCTACGAATCTCGATACCATATTGTCCACCATAGCTCGACCCATGCCCTGAATAGACTTGTCGGCCTCGGTGGTAATACGGCGCCACGGATCAAACATTGTCCTAGCCAAAGATGCCACCGAGAACCTTCGCCATGTAATAGTGATATATTGCCCAATCTTTATAAAGAGCTCCGAAAAGCCTCGTCCGTACCACCAGGTAATAAATTCAAGTAATAGCATAAGCTTAATTGTACCAAGACTTGAGCTATACTGCCATATCAGCTAGTATGCTAAAGTAAATCGAGAGGAGAAACGAGAAGCTGTAACTGAGACTGTTTCTTCCACGATGAAACAAACCAAGACCCCTAAAGTCTGTTTGTTACATCGAGAGGAAGACAAGCTACGGAAATCGGAGCAGAATTTGTTAAAATTATGCGTAGATTAGAGTAGTTGACCGAGGAAGTTGTAAGTTTTTTTCTTTCTTTAAAACGATTTGTGAAACCCTTTTCGCAAATCGAGAGGAGAAACGCGACGCAAGCTGGCAGTTTTGATGAAATCAAAACGAGAAGCTGAAGTGCGCGATTCGACGACGGGGTGTGGCGCAGTTGGTAGCGCGTACGGCTGGGGGCCGTGAGGTCGCAGGTTCAAGTCCTGTCACCCCGACCATTTTTGAAATTATCCATTAGGCCTCTTTCCAGCCAAGAAGCTTTGCTTTGGCCCATTTTTCCATCTGGTCTACATCTAAAACAATATCATTGTATTTTTGCTCTAGTATTCTAGTAAAAATAAACTTGTCATCTTCTCTAATTTCTTTTGAATTATTAACTTCTTCTACTTTCATCCACCTGTGCTGTGGGTCTTTTTTGATTTTGCTCTTAATACCTTCCGAAATTTCCAGCAAATAAATTGAGGAGGTAAGCCTAACCCTGCCATCTGGCTTTGGTTTATTTATATAGCTCACAATTGCACAGATATATTTTGGTGGCAAATCGATTCCGAGTTCTTCTTTTTCGAGTTTTATCAATTCCTGGGTTGGATCTTCGCTATTTTTTAAAAACTTACCCATAGTAGCTCCGCAACACCATATCCCCTCGAACTGATACCTTTTTAGTAAAATTCTGCCCTCATATATAGCAAATACTGCCGCTGATTCTTTAGCAGAATCGAAATTTGTCGAAATATCCGATTTCATAGACCTCCTTTTTTATAACTAATGCTTTTTTACCAATTATACACTCTTTTTATTTTAAAATTTTTAAAAATTTATTTTTCATAAGAGCACATTTTAAGCACTTCAACAGATACAAATAAAGTTAATTAAATAAAGTTTCCATAAAGGTATTTACAT
>JBAXMM010000014.1:0-13392 GCA_037134295.1 bacterium | reverse complement strand
CAACAGAAGTTCCTGCAAAATTCAAGGCCCTTGTAGATCAGATTTCTGAACTTAGCGTACTTGACCTAGCCGAACTTGTAAAAGTACTAGAAGGTCACTTTGGCGTTAGTGCAGCTGCTCCTGTAGCAGTCGCAGCAGCCGGTGGTCCAGCTGGTGCCGAAGATGCCGTAGAAGCCAAAAGCTCATACGACATCATGCTAACAGCAGCAGGCGAAAAGAAAATCGACGTAATCAAGGCTGTACGTGAAGTATCAGGTCTTGGTCTTGCCGAAAGTAAAGCCGTTGTAGACAGTGCTCCAAAGATGGTTAAGGAAGGTGTTCCAGCCGAAGAAGCCGAAGAAGCCAAGAAAAAGCTTGAAGAAGCTGGCGCAACTGTAGAACTACAGTAAGGCACCAACAGATGTAAATCGCAAAAAATGACCCCTCGGGGTCTTTTTTGTTTGGTTTTTATACTTTCTTTTGCTACACTATTAGCAAATAGTAATTTATGTAAGGTAGGCAAACAAAATGACAGATAAAGATAAACAACAAGTTTTACAGAATTTAGCAACACAAATGCAGTTGGCTCAAGACACCATTAAGCAAGTCGAAGATGAGCTTCAGAAGCTCGGCGTCACCCAAAAAGACTTACCTAAGCCCAAGAAGCAAGACCTAGTCGAGCCAGGATCGGCTGACTCTGTCGGGAAGATTATCGAAGGCCAGTTCGATGGTCAAAATATGATCGGACCTGACGGAAAGGTTTACCCTGTGCCAGCCAACTACGCCTCCAAGTCCAAATTGGTCGAGGGCGACACGCTAAAGCTTACTATAGCCCAAGACGGCAGTTTTATTTATAAGCAAATCGGCCCAATCGAACGCAAAAAAATTATTGCAAAAATGACCCTAGAGAATGGCCAATACATAGCTGTAATCGGCGAAAAGCATTACCGCGTACTCTATGCTAGCGTAACTTACTTCAAGGCTCAGCCTGGCGACGAAGTAACAATTGTTGTGCCCGCTAACGCCGATGCCACATGGGCTGCCATCGAAGCCGTCATATCGGCCTCCTAAATATCTGTAAAATACATATTTAATAAGATATAATAGTACCAGAAAGTGGAGGGAACTTTGGCTAATTTGGCTTTGTATCGCAAATACCGTTCAGCAGACTTTAGCGAGGTCGTTGCCCAGGAGCATGTCGTTAAGACGCTTAGTAACGCCATCGCAGCTGGCAAGCATAGCCATGCTTACCTCTTAACGGGGCCTCGCGGTGTGGGCAAAACGACAGTTGCGCGCATCATTGCCAAGCAGCTCAATGGTCTAAAGAAAAACGACCTAATTGGTGACTATCTTGATATTATCGAAATCGATGGTGCCAGTAACCGTGGTATCGATGAAATCAGAAGCCTACGCGAAAAGGTTCGGGTATCTCCGGCTAAGCTTCCATACAAGGTTTATATTATCGATGAAGTCCATATGCTTACCAAAGAGGCTTTTAACGCCTTACTAAAAACTCTCGAGGAACCACCCGAACACGTGGTGTTCATATTCGCAACCACCGAAGTACACAAACTACCCGAAACGATTATCTCGCGCACCCAGCGTTTTGACTTCAAGCCTATCCCCACCACGGCCATAGCCAAGCATTTGCGATTCATCGCCAACCAAGAAAAAATCACCATCGATGACCCGGCCCTTACAGTGATAGCCAGAGTTAGCAATGGCGGATTTCGAGACGCAATTAGCTTACTAGATCAGATTGCATCGGCAGGAGGCAAGATAACCACCGAAACGGTAGTCGAGTTTACGGGCTTGCAGGATACTGCTACAATCGAGGCAATTATTGAGGCCAGACAAAAAGCCGATTTTAGCCTATTGCTAGAGCTGGTACAGAAATTAGTCGATGGCGGTATCGATGCCAGCCTCTTAACTCAACAAATGCTAGATTATATTCAACTTAGTTTGCTAGGTGCTGATACTACTCAGCAGAGTTTTTTATTAAAACTAGCCAGCGACTTGCACTGGGCACAGACCAACCTTCGCTACTCGAGCTCGCCAGCATTGGTTTTGCAGGTGGCCCTAACAAAAAATAGTCATCAAGGCGAAGCTAAGCCAATGGTAGACTCAAAAAACCCAGCCCAGCCAAATGTTGTACCAACCGACTTATTCAAGAAGCCAAATATCGAGTCAAAGACCTCCAGCAAGCCACCACTTGCTAGCAAATCACAAGCACTCGGAAGCGATGACCTGCTAATCAAGTCTCTTAGTGTTATCAAACACTACAACAACTCACTATATGCTGTTTTGAGAGGATCCGAGATAGAGGTAGCCGATGATGAAATCATAGTAAAGTGCCAGTTTAGCTTCCATAAAGATAGAATATCCGAACCCCGCAATACAAATTTAGTTGAGAAAGCCTTTAGTAAGGTGTATGGTCAAAATATGCATTTAACAACCAAGCTTGATACCGCTAAGCAAACAGCTGCCGTTAGCTCCCAAGAAGAGCTAGCTAGCTCGGCCTTAGCAATCTTTGGAGGAGAAGTTGTCGATGGCTAATAAGATGACAGCTAAAGAAGCCCTAAAGGCCAAGCTGCCGCCGCAAAACCCCCAGGCCGAGGCTAGTCTAATAGGCTCATTATTGCTCGATAAAGATGCAATCATCAAGGTCGCTGATATCGTCCATACCGAAGATTTTTATGTCGAAAAAAACGGTCTGATTTTTGATGCAATTATACGGCTCTTCGAAAAACGAGAGCCAATCGATATGGTAACCCTCTCCGAAGAGCTTGAGAAACAAGGAGTCTTAAAAGAAGTCGGGGGTTCGAGTTATATTACCGATATGGTCAACAACGTGCCTTCCGCAGCCCATGTAGCTCAATACGGCCAGATTGTTGCCCAAAAAGCTACACTCAGAAGGTTAATTGGTGCTGCTAGCGAAATAAACAATCTGGCTTACGACGAAGAACAGCAACTCGATGGGTTGCTAGATAAAGCCGAACAAACTCTATTTGACGTTAGCCAAAAACATCTACGTCAGAATTTTGTATCGATCAAAGATGTGCTGGCCGAAAGCTTTAACCGACTCGATAGTTTGCATAAAGACAAAGATAGTCTGCGTGGCATCCCAACTGGCTTCAAGGGCATCGATGATATTCTTGCAGGTTTGCAAAAATCAGACCTTATTATACTGGGAGCCAGACCGAGTATGGGTAAAACCAGCTTGGCCCTCAATATAGCCCAAAATGTTGCTACCAAAGAGGGTGTGCCTGTTGGCATATTTAGTCTAGAAATGAGTAAAGAGCAGCTAATCGACAGACTTCTGGCCTCAGAGGCTGGTATTGATAGCTGGAAGCTTCGTACCGGCAATCTAGAAGATAAAGACTTTGAGAAAATCAATAAAGCAATGGGTGTTTTGGCTGAAGCGCCAATATATATTGACGACTCAGCGATGGCAAATGTCATGGAAATGCGCACCAAGGCCAGGCGCCTACAGTCCGAGCACGACCTAGGTCTAATCGTCATTGATTATATTCAGCTTATGAGTGGCCGCAGCTCCAATTCCGAGAACCGTGTTCAAGAAATTTCAGAAATATCCCGTGGCCTCAAGGGCTTGGCCAGGGAACTTAATGTGCCGGTTATCGCCCTCTCTCAGTTGAGCCGCTCGGTTGAGCAACGCTCGCCCAAAATTCCACAACTTTCAGACCTCAGAGAATCTGGCTCAATTGAACAAGATGCCGATGTAGTGATGTTTATATATCGAGAAGACTACTACGAAAAAGACACCGAAAAGAAAAACATTGCCGAAGTCCTAATTAAAAAACACCGAAACGGACCTACTGGTGAGGTCGAATTATTCTTCCAACCCGATCAGACGTTGTTTAGATCTATCGAAAGGGCACCGAATTAAAGTATTGGGCTATGGCCCACTCTAAGGTATAATTATGTCATAAGCAGTATGAAAGATAGCAAGCTCCCCACAAAACCAGTTAAGAAAAATTCAGAAATCGCCCAGGTCGGCCGCTTTGGCTTAGTTGGAATATTAAATACGCTGGTCGATTTTGTGGTTTTAAATATCTTGGTAGCCACAATATTACCCAAAAATATGACTATTTTTAGTGTAAATATTTTTGGCAACACCTACGATATTACAGGCCTAATACTGGCTGGCATCCTGTCTGGCACAGCAGCAATGATCAATAGTTTTGTCTTTAACAAAAATTTTACTTTCAAGGCAAAAAAACTATCAACACGCAAACTAGTGCTTTTTTTTATTATCACAGCCGCCGGCCTGTATTTAATTAGACCTGTAGTACTCTATTTATTTACGAACCTATGGATCTGGCCATCGCAGTTAGCTTATAATATAAGTAGCTGGCTGCACTTGCCATTCAGTAGAGACTTTACAGACATAAACCTAGCTTTGGTAGCAGCAATCGCAGTTGTCTTAGTTTATAACTACCTAATGTATAAATATTTTATATTCGACGATGAAAAATAATCCAGAAAAATCGTTCTTTAAAAAATATCTGCCTCTAATATTGCTGATAGGGGTTATTGCTCTCGCGATATTTTTTAGATTCTATCAGCTCAATAGTCTGCCACCAGGCCTACACCCCGACGAAGCTGCCAACGGGCTAGATATATTTAGGATTCTAGAAAATCACGATTTTAGGATCATATATAACACTAACGGACCAAGAGAAGCATTGTTCTTTTACCTGCAAGCGGTATTCGTATTTTTTATGGGTAATACTATTTTGGCCTTACGTATGGCGCCAGCTCTTTTTGGTGTAGCCAGTGTTGTGGTGATTTATCTTGCGACCAAAACTTGGTTTAACCGCCGAACGGCATTGCTAGCAGCTTTCTTTATGGCAGTTAATCCTTGGGTAGTTACTATTCAGCGCGATGGCTTCAGGGCCAGCCTAGTACCACTCTTTCTTGGTCTTTTCTTGTGGCTAGCGGCCAAGGCCTACAAGTCTAATAAAACTATTTACTATATTTTATCTGCCATAGCCCTTGGCTTAGGGTTCTATACCTACACCGCATTTATAATGGTACTGCCAGCCCTTCTACTGGGCTTTATCTATATGTTGATAGTTAGGCGTGACCATATAAAACAAAACTGGAAAAAGATACTGCTCAGCTTTGCAGTATTTGGCCTAGTGATGACACCCCTAATAGTCACTACAATTAAAGACCCCGGCGGATCTACAGCACGGGCCAGCGGCACTAGCTTTTTGAATAAAGATCTCAATAACGGGCAACCAATCCAGACCTTCCTCTCAGGCACCGCCAAGACACTCTTACAATATAACTACATTGGAGACGAAAATAGCCGCCATAATACTCCCGGACAACCGCTACTTAATATATTTGTAGGAATAATGTTTGTACTAGGAATCGTGATGTGCTTATTTAATCTGACTAAGCCCAGGTACGTTATGCTTCTGATATTATTCGGTGCTATGTTGTTGCCATCACTCTTGACGGCCGAGGGCTTACCACATGCTCTAAGATCGATCGGTACTGCGGTGCCTGTCTTTATGCTTGCCGGCATGGGAGCCAACTACTTATTGTATGTTTGGTATCGGACATTTCCCATCAATAAACTCGCCAGAGTAACCGGCCTAGCTGTAATTTGCACGCTGCTAGCGCTAACGTTAGTACAGTCGTATCGCCAGTACTTCATAGCCTGGGCTCAGGACTCCAGAACCTACGAAGCCTACAGCGAAGGTTCGGTAGCGGTTGCCAAGTATCTAATTGCCAATAGCCGCAGCGGTAGCAAGAATTTAGTGCTGATGGGTGGCTATGAGGCCAACCCGATGCAATATTTGACACACAACAAGGTGGACTACGAACTAATCGACGAAAAGCGTCTACGCGATTTGCCGATCGAAGGGCCAATCAACGAGATTATTATAATTCCTGCTGGCCCTGATGCCGACAAGCGAGTTGCAATTCTTAGAGCCAAGTTCCCTAAAGGAACTGTTACCAATATCAACTCTACATTTAACGATAGGTATTTATTCAGCGTCTTTGAGGTCAAACAGTGAGCTACCAACTAAGTATTGTCATACCAACCTACAATGAGGCGCAGCGAATAGGTGCGACTCTGCAGAGCCTTTCGGAGTACCTAGACAAGCAAAAGATAAATGCTGAAGTCATGGTGCTAGATGCCGATAGCCCCGACGGTACTGCCAGCGAAGTCGCAAAATACACTAACAAATTTAAAAGCCTTCGAGTTGTTAGTATGGGGCCCAAGCCGGAAGGCAAATTTGTTAAGGGACTGCAAGTCAAGAAAGGGATGTTGGGGGCTAAGGGCAAATACGTACTATTTATGGATGCCGACTTGGCAACACCCTTAAAGTATATCGAGCAAGCCATCGCCGAGCTTAACTCTGGCAAGCAAGTGGCAATATGCGTTAGGAATCTTCAAAAAAGCCACAAAGGTCTCCGCAGGCTAATATCAGGCTTCGGCAATACCCTGGTGCAGACCTTACTGCTCCCGGGGATTGCCGATACTCAGTGTGGCTTTAAGGCTTTCACTAGCGAAGCTGTACAAGTAATATTTCCACTCCAGACAATCGATAGCTGGGGTTTCGATATGGAGATCTTAGCTATCGCTCGCAAAAAAGGCTATACCATAGGGCTGATTGATGTCCCGGACTGGAAAGATGTGAAGGAAGGCAGCAAAATTAGTGGATCATCACCAATCAAGGCATCATTACAGACCTTTGGTGATCTATTAAAAATACGTTGGCAACTACTACGTGGCAAATACAAGAACTAAATTTGCTAAGCTAAGCAGGCTTCTCAACAAGCACTGGCTATATTTGTTTTTATTAATCATTCTGCTTGCAACCGTAATCAGGTTTTTCGGTATTACCAAATCTAGCATCTGGCACGATGAAGGCTTCAGCGCGATGCTCTCTGGTAGGGGATGGCTAGATGTTTGGCTAGGTTCAGCCCGAGATGTGCACCCACCGCTGTACTACGAATTACTTCACGGCTGGGGGTTAGTTTTTGGTAGTTCGAGCTTGGCACTGCGCTCGCTTAGCGCAATATGCGGTGTTATAGTCGTGGGGCTCGGATACCAGATATCCCTAAAAATTTCAAAAAGACATAATCTCGCCGCTCTGGCTGGAGTTATACTAGCTCTTAACCCATTCCTTGTCCGCTACAGCCAGGAGGCCAGAATGTATGGAGTGCTAGGTGTATTTATGCTCATCGCAATGTTGGGGCTAATTCGAGTGGTCAATGATCACAAAGACAAACTAGGCTACCTGCTATATATAGTCGGCATCTCGGCGGGTCTATATACTCACTACTTTACAGTCTTAGTAGTTGCTAGTTTCTGGGTTTACATTCTGAGTATTTTTGTTACATCTAGGAAAGCTAAAAAATCCTCCAATAGTCTATTGCTAGATTGGCGTTGGTGGCTAGCCAACGTTGCGGCGCTGGCAGTGTTTTTGCCGTGGCTACCTAATATGATCAAGCAGCTTACTCGAGCCCAAGGTCTCGGCTGGCTATCTAAGACTAGTATCGCAACATTCAATGATACTATCTGGCAGTTCTTTACTTTTACTGATGCCCATAAAATATGGCCTTTAGTCTATTGGGTCTTTCCACTTTTACTATTGGTTATTATCTTTTACGCAGTTCGTCAGGATAAAACCAAACAACACTTCGTGCGACTTCTGGGTATATTTTGTTTATTCCCAATTTTTCTGGCCATTACAGCTTCACTCGCGAAGCCAATCTTTCATGAACGCTATTTCGTTTTCACTACAATTGGTATCTGCATAATCATTGCCTTTGCTATAGCCGATATCTACAAAAAACATCAATTTATTGCAGTCTCAATCGCTGTAGTTATAATTGCGGCTCAGCTCATTGGGCTAAGAAATGTTAATGTCCAGGCCAGCCATCGTATCGACAACGTCTTTAGCCATATTATTAATGATTTTAAGCCGGGCGATATTATTATTTCTGGCGAGCTATACACCTACTTCGATGGTAGCTTCTACAATACCACTGGTACTACAATGCTCTTATTTACTGGTGGCGGACGGCCCAATGGCTATGGCGAAAGCGCTCTAATATACAACAAGAATGTCTATATCGATTCATACAACAATCTACTCTCTGGAAGGGTCTGGCTTTTGGGTAAAACAGGCTCGCATAGCTATTACGACTCGGTACCAGCCAGCTGGCAACTCGAGGATTCGTTCTCGCAAGGTTATAGCGAAGTTAGGCTTTATCAGATACAATAGCAAGAGCAAATACTTCAATAAAAAGGAGGACAGATATGTCAATGATGGAAAAAGCTAAATTAGCTCAAAAAGCACTTAAATTGCAAAAAGAATTAAAACGCATGGAAATCGTAGCTGAAGCAGGAGACAACGGTGAGGTAGTAGTAACAGCAGGTCTTGCTATTAGCCAAACCAGTATGAATGTTGAGGTGAAGAATATTGAAATCAAACCAGAAGCGTCCGAAGATCTCGACAGATTGTCTGGGCTTATCATAGCTGCAGTCAACCAAGCCAACAAAGATCTGATGAGCGAAGCCACTGAAAAAATGCAAGAGATAGCTGGCAGCATGAATATACCTGGCATGTAAGTTTATGCAAATTTTGCCGGATAATATCACTAACCTAATCGATGAGTTTTCAAAGCTTCCTTCGGTTGGCCCTAAATCGGCCGAGCGAATGGTCTTTTATTTGCTAGCAACTGGAGATGCCGACCAATTCGGCAGAGTCATGATGAATTTAAAAAATGGCCTTACTCGCTGCTCTAGCTGTAAGAACTATGCTACCGAAGAGCTCTGTCCGATCTGCTCAAGTTCTAGTAGGAGCTCAGAAATAATTGCCGTCGTATCTAATCCGATGGATATTGTGGCAATTGAACGCACAGGTTTATTCCGTGGACAGTACCATATACTACATGGTGTTATAAGTCCTATCGACGGTGTTGGGCCAGATGATCTTGAAATCGATAGTCTGCTGACGAGGGTCGGAGTTGTTGAGCCCGACGAAATTATATTAGCGACCAACCCCAACATCGAGGGCGAAACCACATCAATTTATATTTCTCGCAAGCTCCTAACTCAGGGCTATCAGGGCAAAATCAGCAAGCTCGCCCACGGACTGCCCATAGGAGCCGATCTAGAGTACGCAGACCAGCTAACATTGAGCAGGGCACTAGATAACAGGCAGGCTTTTTAGTGCGAGGCTTCTCCAAGGACATACTCTTGATAGATTTCGAAACCACCGGCCTAGATCTAAAAAAGTCTTTGCCAATACAGCTCGGTGCGGTGCTACTCGATAAACAAACCCTAGCCGAGAAGGATTCTTTTTTGAGTTTTATAAAGCAAGATCTGTCAGATATGCCCGAAGAGTCAGCCAAGGTTCATGGCATCACGGAGGAGCACTTAAAAGATGCTCCGCTACCAAACGAAGTCATAGTCAGCTTCCTAGATCAATTTGGGGTTGAGGTGTATTTAGCTAGCTGGAACGAAATGCTAGACCACACGATGCTATCAAAAATGCTTGATGGAGTCGGCAAGGATATTTATATTCACGACTATCACTTTTTTGATGTCTGGAGCCTAGCTTATATGCACATGGTAAGGCTCGATAGGGGTGATATCGTTAGGAGTGAGCAGACTTTTCAATACTTCGGATTACCTTCTCGAAGCGCTCATAACGCACTGGAGGACTGCCGGCATACTGCAGAAGTCTTGCGCAAGGTATATAATGGTTAGTAATGCTTAAGTTATATAATTCACTCACCAACACAAAACAAGAATTAACCCCAATTAGCAGCAGCAAGGTTAGTATTTATAGTTGCGGACCAACTGTGTATGATCGAATTCACATCGGCAATATCAGATCGTTTTTATTACCAGACTTACTACAGCGAGTATTGCGGTACACCCAAAATATAGATGTCGAATGGGTTATGAATATTACCGATATCGACGACAAGATGATTGCTCGATCGCAATCAAGCTACCCCGACGATACAGCCAGCGACGCTCTTGGTAAGTTAGCTGACAAATACACCGATATGTTCTTGGACGATATCGAGGCTGTCGGAATACTGCGCGATGACATCTCGCATCTTCCAAGGGCCACCGACTATATTGCAAACATGCAAGCAATGATTAAGGATTTACTAGATAGCAATATGGCCTACGAGTCTGATGGAAGTATTTATTTTAGCATCGAAAATTACCAGGCCACTGGTCATAAATATGGGCGTCTAATTAATCTAGACTTTAAGCCCCAGTCCAGAGTAACCCAAGATCAAGATCAAAAAGACGGCGTCGCTGACTTCGTACTTTGGAAAGCAAAAAAAGAAAACGAACCATATTGGGACTTTGAAGTAGCCAATAAAGTACTACCCGGAAGACCGGGCTGGCACATAGAGTGCTCGGCTATGAGCAATAAGTTTTTTGGCAAGCTATTTGATATTCACACCGGCGGTGTTGATTTGAAGTTTCCTCACCACGAAAACGAGCTAGCACAAAGCGGTGGCAGCCAAGCTAATTTTTACTTGCATAATGAGCACGTCAGTATAGCTTCCGAGAAAATGAGTAAATCGATAGGCAATATCAAGACTATCGATGATGTTAATGACCCGATGGCGCTAAGATATCTAATGATGAGTGGCCACTATCGCAGCCAAATGGATTTTAATCTCAAAGATCTCAAGTCTGCTCACGAAAGGATTTTGAAACTCCGAACATATACTGATCAGCTAATGCTAGCCAGAGTCGGACAGTTGCCAGAAAAAGATACAGCTTCCATAGTAGAGGAGAGCTATCGGCAGTTTATAGCTGCCCTAGAAGACGATCTCAACACACCAAAAGCACTAGCAGCAATTAGCCTTATTGAAGGCAAGGTATTTAGCAAAAGCGCCAAAGAGTTGATGCGCCTAGCCAATGACGTTTTTGGACTAAAGCTAGTTTCTGACAATCCTCTGCATGCTGAGGCTTTGGAACTAATTGACAATTATACGCAGGCCCGCCATGACAAAAACTTTGAGCAGTCCGATAAACTTAGAGCAGAATTACTCTCCAGCCATGGCTTAGTCGTAGCTGACACTCAGATTGGAACCTTAGTAAGTAGGGCCTAAAAAGACTAAACCCCCAGCAAATAATTAAATTCGCTAGGGGAGTAAGTCGTAAATCATTTAAAGCTGCCTAAAAGTGGTGTGTATATTGGTTTTAACCCTTGCCGCTGCCACCACACTCCGGGCACTTTCCACTGCCGGCACACTTCGGGCATTTCCTTGCTGCAGGTGACCAAAAAATGCCTTTGCCTGAGCAGTACGCACATCTCTTGTTGCCGCCGCATTCTTCGCAGTCTCGCCAGGCCATGATTTTTCCTTGCTGTTGGGGTACGGGTCGCCGATTGACGAATCTGAATTAGAATAAAAGATTTTCGTGAATAAGTCAATCTTTTTATGTGCAGTTAAAGCTCTCGTAGGGCTCTATAAAAAATTGTTTTGTACTAAAAAACCCCGCAAGCGGGGTTTTTTAAGAGTCCAGATAAGATTATCTTTCTTCGCGTGGTCGAGCTTCGTTCACTGTGATAGCTCTGCCTTCAATTTCTTTGCCGTTTAGCATTTCGACTGCTTTTTTAGCTTCCTCATCGGTAGCCATTTCCACAAATCCGAAACCCTTAGATCGGCCAGTGTCCCGCTCTGTGATAACACGAGCTGAATCAACTGAACCGGCCTCAGCAAACATTTGAGCAAGCTGCTCGTCGTTTACACTCCATGGGAGTGAACCAACAAATAGATTCTTTGCCATAGTTCCTTCTTCTTTCTGGCAATCCCAGCTTGTCGGCTGTTTAGCTGCACCCAGAACTTAATTAATAACCTGATCCTTTAGAGCCGTAGCAGCATAGTATCTAAGAACATTTGTTATTATACACTCATACTCATATAATAGCAATTTAACTACGACTCTTCATGTGGTCAGTCTCGTCGGATATCTCGTGGCCCAGTATCTCCTCGACCAAGTCCTCGATAGTGATGATGCCTACAAACTTATCGTCTTTTTCAACAGGTATCAGGTGTGATTTGGCTACTATGAATTTCCTAAACATCGTATCTAAGGCTGTCATATTGCCTATAATGGTGGCCTCGTGCAGCGGTAAATCTACCAGTTTTATTGGGTTCTCATCAAAGTCGATATCGACCAAATCCTTCATCAGCAGGATTCCGCGGCACTTTGTTAGGGATCGATTAAAGACTGGTATTCTGCTCCAGCCCATCTCTTTGATCTGGTCTATCCTCTCAGCACCGACTATGTCGTTCTCCTCCAGCCAATAGACTTCTGACATTGGCTTCATTATGTCTCGCACTCGTTTTTCACTCAGCAGCAAGGTACTGCGCATAATTTCTATCTCATCTTCATCGAGTTCACTTGCTCTGGTATCGAGGTGCTCACCAATCAGTATGCCGAGCTCGTGTCTGGAATGCAGGCTAGCAGTTTCGTGCCCCAGTAGCTTGTCTAGTAGGAGTTGCAAAGGTTTGGACACCGGGTAAGTCAGGATAATAGTAAGCCTTAAAATAGGCGCGAATAGAGAGCAAAATTTTAGGGCGAAACGCACAAACCAAGCCTGAGGCAATACTTCGCCAAAAACCACAATCAATATGGTGCTAATAAGCCCGGCCAGTAAGCCATCGATATGCCTCTCTAGAACAAGTGAGCTAGCTGATATCACGGCTACATTAGCAAATAAAATGCTCGCCAGGCTTAGATGACTGTTGCTTCGAAGCGGTAGGACGCGCTGGGCCCTGACATCACCGAGCTCGGCTTTGCGCTTTAGCTCGGCAGGGCTAAGTGACATTAGGGCAATATTAAGACCAGAAAAGATTGCAGAAAAGCCAACCAGTACCGTCATCTCTAGAGCTATAGTTAGGAAATCCATATTTATATTTATAATTTTATATTTTAGTAGTGCCAATAGCAAGCTGTCCGATGCCTTGTTGTCGAATTAATCATAGCTTTAAGTCGTGAAGTCTGCTAAAATTGACAAGTAATAGCAATTATTGTCTGGCTAAGCATATCGCGTTCAGCCTTAATTTATTTGCCTCAAAAATTATATTATGAATAAAATTAACAAACACATCGAAATAGTGCGTTCTGAAAAGATTGGCTCGGGGGGGATGAGTCGGTCTACTTCTGATAAAGTATTTGAAGTCCTTTCGTCAGCCTACGAGAGCGTTAGTGTGAGTATTGTCACTGATGAACTTGGCCTAGAGGCCTTGGTTCTAAAAAAGCCCGACCTAGTCTTTTTGGGTTCATCCAAGATACGCCTAGCAACAGAAGACAATACCGATTTTAGCTATATATGGTTATCCGAGTATCTTGAGCGGCACGGAATCAACTACACTGGC
>JBAXMM010000013.1:0-13970 GCA_037134295.1 bacterium | reverse complement strand
TAACTTCCCTGACTGCGTTAAAAAGCTTTTTGAGCTTGATGGAGCTTATGTCGCCAACTTTGGTGAGAGGGTGTATCCTAGCCATAAAGAGCGACTCGTCGGCGTAGATATTGCCAACCCCTGCTAGTACCGTCTGGTCTAGCAGAGCGGCCTTGATGCTAGTTTTGGAGCGCTTTTTAAGAGCCGTAGTGAATTGCTCAAAAGTGTAGCTATCTTCGAGTGGTTCGGGCCCGAGCTTTTTCAAAAAAGCATTATTTTGATACAGGCCGTCGCTTGGCTCGAGCTTGACCCAGCCAAATTTGCGCTGGTCGTTAAAAAATAGCGTGCCGCGGGTAAGCTCCATGATGACCCTTGTAGATTTGTCAGGAAGTTTATCTATTAGACTGTCATTGGGGTGACCTCCACCAAAGCCCTTACCTTGGTTTGGTCGATACACCAGTTGGCCTGTCATCTTAAGATGAATCAAAATACTATAGCCAGTACTAAGTGGGATAATTATTAGTTTGCCACGTCGCTGAACTGATTTGATTTTGGCACCAATGAGTTTGCTACTGATGAGTGACTTAGTTACTGATAGGCTCTTTGGCCAATCACTAATAGCGGAAAGAACTTTTTGATTTGGCAAAAATTCCTGCAGCCCAAAACGTACTGTTTCGACTTCAGGTAGTTCTGGCATTTAGCGTTTCTTTTCTTGAATTGTTCATTAGTCCATTATACCTGATAATTAAGCTTTACTTTTATACAATTTTGTTATACTATATTTTATTGAAATCCGTACCTACTACTAAAGGGTAATTTTTGTACAAATCTGATCTGACAGAGAACATCAAGACATTGGTGGCCATTGTGACAATCTGCATTGCCGCTGCGGCATGCATGTTTGTCATAATTAGCCTCCCCTGAGCAAATAGGAGCTGTAGTGTCATATATAAGCAGAGACAAGCTTCAGGCCTATGGACCTTTAGGTAAGCTCATACGAATGACAAGACGACTTGACCTCTATAGCTACCGCGACCAAGTGGTCGTTAGCAAAAAGCGGAGCGAGTACAAGATAGCGATACACTTTAGCCACAAATATGAAATGATGTTTTTTGAGTTTGAGGGCTTTGGCGACCTGCTCGGGCAGGAAGCCATTCTCTACTCTAGAAATATCGCTATCGCGAGTGGCTTTATTGGCATCAACAACGATGTCTCGCTCTACTATCAATGTCCTCTACCAAAGTGTGGCATGGCGATTACCATTGCCAACCCCAACGAGTCTAGCTTTTATTAGCTAGACTCGTTTTATTTAATAGGCTACTTGAGATCTCCCCAGCTAAGCCCTTGGTGTACTTCTGCGATAATAGGAACATCAAACTGATGTACTCCCTCCATGGCTTGCTTGATAATCTTGGCGATTTTATCGGCATCGGCCTTGGGACATTCGGCTATCAATTCGTCATGAATTTGCAGTAATAAAATTGCTTGCTCTGGTGTTTTCTTGCCCTTATTAAACTCCCCAAAACTGTGGGCTATATTAACCATTGCCAACTTCATCATATCGGCTGCTGTGCCCTGTAGGGGTAAATTAACCGCTGCTCGTTCGGCGGAAGCGCGAACCATAAAATTGCTTGATCTGACATCTGGGCATGGTCGTCGTCGTCCAAAAAATGTTTCGGTATAACCCTCGTCATGAGCAAACTTCTTGATGCTTGCAATGTACTGAGCAACGCCCTTACGCAAACCAAAGTAGCTGTCGATGAACTCTCGGGCTTTATCGTAATCGAAACCAGTGGCGACCGACAGACCATGAGGATTCATACCATAAAGTACCCCAAAATTGATAGTCTTGGCAGCATAGCGCATTTCTTTGGTTACTTTTCCTGGCTCGACAGCGAACATCTCTGCGGCGGTCAAAGTGTGGATGTCGGCTCCACTTTTAAAATCTTTTATCATTGGTTGGTCGCCAGATAGTTCGGCAGCAAGGCGCAACTCTATTTGACTATAATCAGCTGAAATTAGTATCTTGCCTGGGCTAGCAACGAAAGCCTTCCGAATTTCTCGGCCCATATCAGTACGGATTGGTATATTCTGAAGGTTCGGATTTGTACTGCTTAGGCGTCCGGTCTGGGCGATGGTTTGATTGTAGCTGGTGTGTATGCGGCCATCTGGTTTAACTAGCTTCGGTAATGCATCAACATAGGTACTGGCGAGCTTCGTTAGCTCTCGATACTCGAACATCTTATCGACTAGCTCGTGCTTGCCTCGTAATTTTTCGAGCTCACTAGCAGCAGTACTGATGCCAGTTTTAGTCTTTTTTAGGCCTGCTGTTGGTATCTTGAGCTTTTCAAACAAGACTATCTGAAGCTGGGCTGGTGAGCTGATATTGAATTCGCCACCAGCAAGCTTCCAAATATCTTTTTGCAACTGATTGATTTTTGAAGCATATTGAACCGATAATTTATTCAAAAACTTCGAGTCTAGCTCTACTCCGTGGTACTCCATATCGCCAAGCACGGCGATAAGCGGCCACTCCATTTGATCGGCAAGTTCGGATAGACGCCCGATTGCCTTCAGGTCTTTTTGCAACTTCAGGTACAATCGCCAGCTTATATCGGCGTCCTCGGCGGCATACTGGCCAGCTTCTTTGATAGGGACGGCATCAAAAGTTTGTTGATTTTTACCTTTTGGACCAATTAGCTCCTCGATGCCGATCATCGAAATTCCGAGCTCATTATAGGCCAGCTGACTGAGGCTCTGGGCCCGGCCGATGGGGTTTATAAGATAAGCTGCGACCATCGTATCAAAAACAATCGGCCCGAGTCGCAGATTGTTAAACGGACGCATCATAACATAATCGTATTTGATATTGTGCCCGACCTTACCGATAGTTTCATTTACCAGTATTGGGCCAATCAGCTCTACAAACTTGCCGTAGTCGATTTCGGTTTTTTCGGCGTGGGCGAGCGGCACATAGTACGCCTCGCCGGCCTTGAAGCTAAAAGATGCGCCTACTAACTCGGCGTCGATTTGGTCGGTACTGGTGGTCTCGGTATCAAAAGCAAAAACTTTTTGCTGAGACAGCAGCTTGGCTAAGTCCTGGAGCTCGGAAACTTTTGTGATGAGCTGGTACTTGGCATCTTTGAGGTGTTGGCGGTTAAACTCTGCGGCATCATTTTTGTGTTCATCGAAGGCTTCGGTTTGGTCGTCCGTGACTTTTTTATTCGGCAGTTTGGCCAGCAAGCTCTTGAACTCGAGCTGATGAAAGAGGTCGTAAACACTTTTCTTATCGTAATCATGTATAACAGCATTCTTGAGCTCAAAATCGAGCTTCAAATCGAGCTTTATTGTTGATAACTCTTGGCTCATATAGGCACTATCTTTACCAACCGTTAGCTTTTTTGCTACTGCCGGCTTTATATTGTTAAGGTTTTGATAAATGCTGTCTAGATCGTGGTACTGCCGAACTAACTCGGTGGCAGTCTTGTCGCCAATACCAGAAACACCCGGGATATTGTCGCTAGTATCGCCTTTGAGAGCCTTATAAACTATAAACTCTTTGGGGTTAACGCCATACTTATCAATAACAGCCTGGGTGTCATAAATAAATGTATCGCTAAAACCCTTGCGCATCGTAAATACCGTTGTGGCCTCGCTAACCAACTGAAGCTCATCCATATCGCCCGTTACCACCACTACATCGACCTCTTTCTGGTACTGAGCGCTGATTGAGCCGATGATATCGTCGGCTTCATAGCCAGGCATTTCCAGCAACGGAATATTGAAGGCCGAAATTACAGCTTTGGTTGTTGGAAACTGATCGTAGAGTTCTTGATCAGCTTTTTTACGGGTAGCCTTGTACTGGTCGTACTGGTCGTGTCTAAAGGTTTTACCTGGTGCATCCCAGGCTACTGCAACGTAATCTGGCTTGAGCTCACGCAACGCCAAGAGCATCATCATGGTAAAGCCATACACCGCATTTGTTGGTGTGCCATCTTTGGTCGTCAGGTATGGAATAGCGTGGTAGCCTCTGTGGACTAAAGCGTGACCATCGAATACTACTAGTTTTTTGCGTTTATTCATATCTAAAATTATACACCTTATCTTATCAGCAAATTAGCAAAATATAACACTGATGTGCTTTAATGTAACCATGAGTGAAAAATCATATCCACATGAAGCCAATGATTTCCCAAGGAATAGAGCTTTCTATGCAGAAAGCCTCAAAGATGAAAAGCAAAAAGAGACTGATCAGCACCTACCTGACCCAGGCGAAATAACGGGCAATGCAGGAGACTTAGGAGGTGGCTACAATAGCCTAGCGGAGGGACAAATTGCCCTTTCACCGACCGATAACCCCTACTGGCCCAACCAAGCCCAGAGAGCTGCTGGCCGAGAAGGTATCAAGAGAGCTCGCGAAGCACTGAAACAAGCTGAAGACCACGACACAAGCGATAAAAATCCTAGTTAATGTAGTCCCTAAGGCGTTTACTGTCTTTGTGCTTGCGCAACTTCGTAAGGGCCTTAGCTTCGATTTGTCGGATTCGCTCTCTAGTTACACCAAACTCTTGCCCGACCTCTTCGAGTGTGTGGCTACGACCGTCTTCAAGACCAAAACGCATTCGTAATATCTTTTGTTCGCGTGGTGTGAGTAGCTCGAGGGTGTCGTCGATGTGTTCCTTGAGCAGCTCATAGGTAGCGGCTTCTTCTGGACTGACGGTATCTTCGTCCTGGATAAAGTCACCCAAACTAGAATCCTCATCTTCACCAACTGCGGCATCTAGGCTGGTAGTGTCTTGGGATATTTTAAGAATATGGTTTACCTTATCGACATCTATTTCCATCTCTGCTGCCAACTCTTCCGGTAGGGGCTCACGGCCTAGCTCCTGGGTAAGACGACGCTGGGTGCGAATAAGTTTATTGATTGTTTCAACCATATGGACGGGGATTCTAATAACCCTGGCTTGGTCAGCAATAGCGCGAGTTATAGCCTGTCGAATCCACCACGTAGCATAAGTGCTAAATTTAAAACCCTTGTGATAATCAAATTTTTCTACTGCGCGAAGCAAACCAGTATTGCCCTCTTGGATGAGGTCTAATAGGTCTAGTCCCCGACCAATGTATTTTTTAGCGATACTAACTACGAGTCGCATATTGGCCTCAGCCAAAGCGTCTTTAGCGGCCTTATCTCCTTTTTCAATCCTCTTAGCGAGCGATACTTCTTCGTCGGCCGTAATGAGAGAAATTTTACCAATTTCACGCAAGTACAAACGCACTGAGTCGTCAGCGATATCCTTGATATTGGCTTCGCTGGTGGCGTTTTCTACATCTTCCTCTGGCTCTGTCTCCCAAAGCTTGTCTTTTTGGTCGGTAACTTCAATACCCTTATCGATGAGTTGCGAGTACAGGTCGTCTAGCAAATCGACGCTATCTTCAGCTTCCGGAATGGTAGCTTGTATTTCTTGCTGGGTCACAAAACCCTGCTGTCGGCCTTTGACGATTAGCTTTTCAATTGCTTCACTAAAATCATTTGTTAGTTTTGGCTCTGGGGTCGATTTGGCTTTTCTCGGCATATAGTTATTAATCCTCGTTTAATAGTGCTTGGTAATCTCTTAGAAGTTGTTTTGTTTTTTTGGCGTCTCCATCGGCCTCGGCTTCTGACAGCTGTCGGGCTAAATGGTGTTTGGCATTTTGTCTGTTGATTTCTTGTATCCTAGCAACCTGGGTGAAGGCTTCGAGCCTAATATCGTGCGCCGTCAAATCGGCGTAGTTTTGTTCACCTCTTAATGCAAGAATTTTAACATAATTTTCCTCTTTAGGCAATGCTTTAAGGATGGTTACAAACTTGGCTTTGGGGGATTTTTTAAGAACTTCGAATATATTACGGTGGATATCAGACGACCGATCTAAGTCCAAATCGTCTAGAGAGGGGATATTTTCGGGGAAAGCCAGACAGAGTTCTAATAGTATTTGCTCGAGCTTCTCCTGCCTGGTGAGGCTTCTTCTCTTTGTTGGGTTAGAATCTGCAGTTATTTTTGTGTCAGCGCTGGGCTCAATGCTCAGCTCTGCCGCAGGATAAGTTGATTTAGCAGCCTCGGACTTGGCTAAAACTAATTTGCCAATGCTTTCCTCGGTAGTATCTAGTAGTTGCGCAACTACTTTGACGTAATGTTGGTTTTCAATGTCATCGTGCAAGCTCAGAAGCATTGGAGTGATGAATTTTATAAACTGCTTTTTTCCAGGTGCCGTGGTGGTGCCATATCTATCCTTAGCTATTGCTACCAGGTAGTCCGGGGCGTACTTTGCACCCTCGACTGCCTTCTGCCATTCGGCCTTGCCCTTTTTTAGAAGCTCATCTGGATCTTTTGCACCCTTTAGGCTGATGATATCTATTTTGACATCCATAGTAGCTGCAATATCTATGGCGCGAAGCGTTGCGGCAATTCCAGCCTCATCACTATCGAAGCAAAAAGCAATATTGCCAGTTAGGCGAGCTAGCTGCTTTAACTGCATTTGAGTTAGCGCTGTGCCGCTACTTGCCACGACATTGCCAAAGCCAGCATTTGACAGCGCCACAACATCCATATTGCCCTCTACCACTACGACTAGGTCAGCCTGCCTTATAGCATCCTTAGCTTGAGCCAGTCCGTATATTGCATCGCTCTTATTATATATTGGTGTTTGCGGGGTGTTGATATATTTCGCAGTTTTTTCGTTGCCGAGTATTCTGGCGCTAAACCCAACTACACGGGACTGGGTATCGAAAACCGGGAACATTACACGCGCCCTGAAAAGGTCATAGGCACCTTTGCCTTGCTTGCCAGCAACACAGAGGCCAGCAGTAATCAAATCTTCGACCTTAAAACCTTTTTTGGTCAGGTAGTTTGTCAGCGACTCCCAGCTATCGGGTGAGTAGCCTAACTTATAATGCTTGATGGTTGCCGAGCTCAATCCTCTGGTTTTAATGAAGTACTCCTTGGCCTTCTCATTTTTAGATAACGACAAATGAAAGTATGCCATAGCCGATTCGCAGGCATCGTAGAGTCTGGCCTTTTGGCTCGAATTGTTACTGTTTGCGCCGACTCTAGGCTTCAACGTTACTCCAGCTCGCTTAGCGAGCATCTCGAGAGCCTCGGGAAAACTCAAGGCCTCCATTTCCATTACAAAACTAATAACATCGCCTCCCTTACCCGAGCTAAAGTCATGCCAAATATTTTTGTCTGGACTAACAATAAAGGATGGGGTTTTTTCGGTCTTAAAGGGGCTAAGGCCCTTAAAGCTCTTGCCGGTCTGCTTTAAAGGCACATAGCCACTTATGACATCGACTATGTCGAGGCGCGATTTGACTTCATCTACATCATTCATATATCTATTATAGTCTTACACCATAGCTATAAAAGCAAACTTAAATAAATAAGTTCAGCTCAATGATTGAGCCGAACTTTATTAATAACTTTAATACTGCTGCTTGATGACCGTGTAAGGTAGGGCTGTTAAGCCGTACTGAGTTCTGGCCTTACGAATATCTTGATCTCGAGCATCGGCGTGAGCCTCAACGCGTCGCTTGTGGCGGATAGAGTCAATAAAGGCCACGCTATCACTTAAGTCTTTTTTAGTGAAGGCTAGCTGTGTTTTATTGGTTCTGACGTAGTTATCAGCAACTCTGCTATAAAGCTTAGTTCTGATATTTGCTATTTCGTCGCGGGTATAGCTATCGGCCATATCCCACTGAGCAAGCCAGAGATTAACAAAATCTAAACACTGACTGATTGGTCCGGAACTTTCTCTAGACTTTTTGAGCTTTTGCTTGTCCAGATTTAGTAAGTAATCAACGGCTGAGGCTAGCTCGGCCTTAGTAAAAACAATGTGTCCGGTCGACGCATAGTTGCTAATGACTTTCTTTGTTAAAAAACTCCTTATTACAGCTTTTTCTAATGAGCTGTATTTGGATGCCTCGGTCCAATTGGCTTCCCAGTTTGAAAGGAAGCTATCGATAAGAACTTCGGCATCATGGAATAGGTTAGGTCTTTTTTTCAAGGCTAGCCTTTCTGGTACGGCGCTACTCTGCGCGTTTTACAAGATTAACCCTAAGAGTGAATATTATCAAGTACTATTTTTTGCTACTGCCAGCGCCAGGTATCGAGTACGTTTTTTGTAACTGTTTTGTCGAATTCGTCTTGGTAGCTCATCGTAACTGCAACAACCGTTACAGTTTTGCCATCTTGCTGATATTTTTTACCGACCAATAGTAATGCTGTTATAGAGTAGGTTTTGCCATCAGGGGCTTTGTATATAACCTGCGTGGCATCGAGTCCGTCTAGTTTGATGGAATCTGTGGATATAACTGTCACGGATGCACTAAATGTTGCCAAGTACTCGTCGATCTTTTGATAAGATTCTGTCTTGGTATCTACCGCGATAGTGCTGATTGCTTTTTGACCGAATGTAGAAGTAACAAAAGTGCAGTTTTCATCTTTGGGTACTGTATTGGGTACATAGAGTGCAAAGCTGTAGCACTGCTTAGTGATAGTGGCATAACCTTCGGGTGGAGTGGCTGCACCAGAGGAAGGTGTTGGTGTGGGTTCAGGCATTGGTGCTGGAGTGGGTGTGGATGTTGAAACTGGGGAAGACTTTTTGGCAACTACTGCAAAGTAATAAACCCCTCCAGCGACTAGGGCAAGCCCCAAAACTACACCAATAATAATAAAAATAAGTTTTTTACTCTTTTTGGGTGGTGGTCCATAGCTACCCAAATTATCTAGCCCGGCTGCCACTGGAGCTAGCTGATCGGCACCTGGTAGGGTGCCAGGCTGAGCATAGCCAGATGGTACTGGAGCTGGAGCTGTTACTGGCTGGTTGTAGCTGACTGGAATCGAATCTGGAGTCATTGCAGGCTGTGGCTCCATTGGCATGCCAGGTGGGAGTGAGCCGCCAGGTACATCCTCTATAAGTGGGGGGCTGGTTACTGGCGTGATAGGCATAACTGGCTGGGGTTCTGCTATGGGCTGTTCTATAGGAAAGGTTGGCAGTTCGGCTGGCATTGGTTCTGGAGGTGTGGCTGGTGGAGCTGCAGGAATAGGCATATCTAAAGCACTGGGCTGGGCTGGCACCGAAGGAGTAATTGAATTATCGACCAGCGGCATGGCAGCTTCCGGAATAGCAGCAGGGGCTACTGGCAAAGGTTGGTCTGCAGCTTGGGCGCCTAGTAGCATACTGGCATCGGCTTGGGCATCTTGTTGCCAAGCGGGAGCTGGCTGGGCAGGGCTGGCTTGGGGTTGGAAAGTTGTACCACCCATTAGTGAGCTGGCCGCATCGGTAGGCTGGCTGGCTGCACTAGCAGCGCCAGCGGCTGAAGTGTCGGACTTGATTTGATCTATCGGAAAGTCGTTGTCTTGTGGTTGCATAATTAGATTTATTATAGCTAAAAAATTTATAAAGTGCTAGTGCTTAGTAGATCAATAGCACCTTTTTAAGATTCTATTTTTAGCAATCAGTTAGAGCCTAATGTAATAAACTTTTTTTGAGCTATAATGTAATTATGAAAAAAGCGCTCAAAAAAATTATTCAGCCAATAATACCAAAATCAGCCATAAATTTTTTGCACTATTCTGAATCCTTGGCAGCATCCCAGAAGCACAAAAGTCCAAGCGAAAAGATGATTTTAGTTGGTGTAGTTGGTAGCAAGGGCAAGACCACAACTGCCAATATGCTGTGGTCGATACTATCGGCCGATGGGACAAAGGTCGGGCTTATTGGAACCGCCAACATTCGTTATGGACAAAAGGAAGAGCTAAATCCCTACCACATGACTATGCCGGGCGCTTTTGTGCTGCAGGGTTTGCTGGCAAAAATGTCAGATTTTGATTGTAAGTATGTAGTTATGGAGGTCCCTTCGGAGGGCCAAACTCAATACCGGCATATTGGTATTAATTTTGACGTTTTAATATTTACCAATGTCACCCGCGAGCTAATGGCTGCTCACAACTTTAGTCTTGAGACCCTTCACAAACACAATAAGCGAGTGTTCAAAAAGCTATACGGCTCTAAGCGCAAAAGCATAAATGGCAAAATAATACCAAAAACCATCGTGGCCAACATCGACAACAAGTATGCCAAAGACTATATTGCCTTCAAGGCTGACAATAAAATAACCTTTGGTACTGGCCAATCAGATTACCACCTGCAAAATGTAAAAGACACCCCTAACGGCATTAGATTTGATATGAATAATGACGAATACAAAGTGCGAATATTGGGCAAAATAAATTCCATCAATGCTGCCGGTGCGATTGCGGCCGCTTCGGCACTAGAAATAAGCAAAGAGTCTATTAAAAAAGGCCTCGATAAGCTCCCTACAATACCAGGCCGTATGGAAGCTATCGAGTGCAAGCAGACATTTACGGTGATAGTGGATTACGCCCACGAGCAAGCCAGCATGACAGCCTTAATGGATAGCGCGCGCGATATGAAACCAAAAGGCGCCAAAGTTATTACCCTGCTCGGAGCCGAGGGCGGCGGACGAGATAGTGCCAAACGCCCAGAGATGGGTCAAATATGTGCCAAGGGTTCGGACATAATTGTACTAAGCAATGTCGACCCGTACGATGACGATCCAGAAGTAATTATTGCTGACATTGCTAAAGGCGCAGTAATGGCTGGAGCTAAAAAAAATAATAATATGTTTATAATAGCTGACCGTCGCGAAGGCATTCGTAAGGCCCTAGAGCTAGCTAGCAAAGACGACATAGTACTAATTACCGGCAAGGGTGCTGAGCAATCAATGGAAATCGGTGGCAAATCAATACCTTGGGATGACAGAAAAGTCGTCAGAGAAGAGCTAAATAAGTTAGTCGGCCAGACTTAGTGGGTGCAATTCTAGGTGTACACCGTACTAGGTACATCTCCTCCATTGAACCTTACGGTGCCGTCAGGATCAATAATGATACTGCCAGAAGTTATTTCCTTTGAGGCCTCGACCTTCACATCATGGTAATCAGCAATAGACTCAGCAATATTTTTGCCATAGCCCACTTCTCCCGCCGTTGAGCAAGCTTTCAAAATAACCCTGAATCGTTTTCCTAAATGCCTTTGATAGTTATTGGATTTTTGACTATTTGGCAGGCCTAATAAATAGTCCCCCGTGTCAATTTTTTGACCTTCAGTACCAAGCAATATTCCTCTCGGGTTGGCGTGCCCATCTATTACGAAGTTTTCCAGGCCGCTGAATTCTTCTGGTATTCGACCGTTTGCTCGCTCCCTATTGCCAACAGCCACCGCCACCTTTGCCAGTTCAGTACTATCGTTGGCTTCAAAAAAGAACAGCCCGTCGTCCCCGAATAGCTTATGAAAGCTTGAGCCCACATCATCAACAGCACCATTCCAATCGGATCTTGCACCCACGACGACATTTTTTACAGTTAAAGCGCCGGATTGCCAGCTAATCAATTGGTCATGTAATAATTCGGGCTGATAACGCATAAAATTATAAATGCCAAATGTTTCTATTATTGCCATAGCCTCTTCGGAGCCAAAACGCTCTACATATGTTGTAAGTGCCTCTACTTGTTGTACTATGCGTTTACCCTGCTCTGCCAGAGTGCCATCAATATCTTCTGGATTCACGCTAGTTCGCATTTCGTCATCTTTATACAGCCTTCGCCTTAATGAAGAATAGCTAGCCCATGATGCAAACATCTCCTGCGCCAACTGTGGTGATATGCCAAGCTTTTCAAGGCGCTGATTTAGCTCTGGCAAATCTACAATCTTGGGCTTTGATTCAATATTTATTGAGCTTAATAGTCCAGTTTCTCTGGCAGGGCGCCAGTACTCTTGATAGGCCAGCTCTGATTCGTGACCAATCTTCCAATCACTACAATATCTTTCGACCGAACTAGGTCCTTTTTTAATCACTTCAAATAGCCCATTGACTCCAATATCTTCAATTGTCAGCCCGTATTTTTGAATTTTGTCTATAGTGATGACTATCATATGGGCGATAATCTCAGGATTTTGGCTATTTAGTATTACCTTTTGTATTTCATGGCGCAGAGAATTGTCCAAGCTCTTGATTGATGCTTCTATTATTGAAGCTGCTCGCCCTAATGCAATTGGGTCTTCTGATCTAGCGATATCACCCATAAGAGCTAGGTTTGAATCTGCCGAAACATTGGCCAGTCTTAGGCCTTCGGCAATATTTTTGGCACGCTCTACTGGATTATCATTGCCATAAAATTGCGCTGATAGCCCCTGAATGTAGTCATCAGCTATGCCCTTGTCATCGCAATATTCTTTCATTATTCTCAGCGAGGCTATGTCCTCTTCCCTAAATCTTGCCAAATCTACTCCATAGCCAGGATTTAGCAATCGATAGAGTGCCCGCAAGCTCTTCTGGGGATCATCCGAACCATACATTGCGGTAGCAGCTTTTAGGGCACTCATAGGGTCTTCAAAGTTTGCAAGTTCTTGTGCGACTGAGCTTATGTCTGGATTAAATTCTTCTTCGGCACTTTTACGCTGACCCAAAGATTCAATAGCCAGGCTAAGTGAGTCTAAATAGCGGGCAGACTTTTCTTTGTCGCCTATTGATATAACTTTTTTTAGTAAAGTTTTATTATATTCCTGTAGTTCATATTTTTTAATGGCGTCTATGGAGCCTGCCGTTTTAGCCAAATCACTACCTCCAGACTCCAATAGTTCTGTCAAAGAACTCTGCTGATCTGCGGCTAGCCAAAACTCAGTAGGTATATCAGCTGCTGAATCAGGGTCTGCGGAATTAGTTATTATCCAATCTGTCATAGCTTCACTGACACCCTTAACTTTCAGTTCTTGCCTTAGCTCATCTTGCTTTTGTTGACATAATTTTTCCAACGTTGTCTTGATGTCACTTTTAGTTTTAGGCTCTAGCTCTACATATTCTAAGGCGCGCTCTAAGTGCTGTGAATCTTGTGGTGATGATGATACAAGGTCTTTAGCGAGATCAAAATGCCCATCCTGGACAAGCTTTACCACGGCTAAATCAAGAGTATGAGTATAGCTGTCATTTATGCGATATGTACTATTGCCTGCTTGGCGCCTTATTCTGAGATTTCTTAACGCTAACTGCAGCTCATCCTCCGAAGAGGTGGTGCTGGCTTTTTCCAAAATTCCTACCAATTCATCCTCAGGAACATTTTCTATTCCCAGCCTCTTTAGGCTAGTGCTTGTCTGCTCATTTGCTGCTGGACCTGTAATATACTCAGAATTCTGGCCATTTTCTTGGGCAATAGCTTTTAGTTCGTCATAAATAGTGCTCGGACCCTGTTTGGGTCCGTTTTCACCTGATTTTAATTCTTTTGACATGCTACCAATATTGTAGCATAAGGACTTATAATACTAATTTTTCCTTCACCGCGACCGAGCACAAGCCATTGTGCTTCTTGTCGCACTCTTTGCAACAAATAAACAGCCCTTTACTGTGGTGGTCGATTATGCCCACGAGCAAGCCAGTATGACCGCGCTGATGGACAGTGCGCGCGATATGAAGCCAAAAGGTGCCAAGGTTATTACTCTTTTGGGCGCCGAAGGTGGCGGGCGCGATAAGGCCAAACGCCCCGAAATGGGCGCAATCTGCGCCAAGGGTTCAGATATAATAATACTTAGTAATGTCGACCCTTACGATGATGACCCTGAAATAATTCTTGCTGATATCTCTGAAGGGGCGCTTAGCGCAGGTGCCGAAAAAGATAAAAGTATGTTTATAATTCCTGATAGGCGTGCAGGCATACGTAAGGCCCTTGAGCTGGCAGGCGCAGGAGACCTAGTACTAATCACCGGTAAGGGTGCCGAACAGTCGATGGAAATTGGCGGCAAATCGATAGCTTGGGATGACAGAAAAATTGTTCGCGAAGAACTTAAAAAGCTAGTCGGCTAGGCTTAGTAGGTGCAATTCTAGTTGTAAACCGTACTAGGTACATCTCCTCCATTGAACCTTACGGTGCCGTCAGGATCAATAA
>JBAXMM010000012.1:0-14596 GCA_037134295.1 bacterium | reverse complement strand
CTTATTAGGCCTGTAAAATAGTCTGGCATCATAATTTATACCTAAACTATAATATATTTTATGGTATTTGTCTAGTTTTTTGAGCGTATCGTCTTGATTTTGTTTTCAGCATTCTTGAGATGAGATTCGATTTGGCTCGCTAGCTCACTACCTCGGTCGAATTTCTTTATGGCTTCGTCCAAATCTACATCGCTGCTTTCCAGATAAACAGTAATAGCCTCGAGTTCCTTGAGTGCCTCAGAATATTTAAAAGCTAATGGCTGTTTGTTGCTTGTCATTGGTATCTCCTTTGTCAGTTGGTTTTAAGCTGATTTTTCCTTGGTGCAATTGTATCACAATCGTATCACCACTACTGTACTGGTCGGACGACTTAATGACTTTGCCGTTTATTCTGGTAATACTGTAGCCACGAGCCAAAATAGCCCGTGGGTCGAGAGTACTAAGCAGCTTCTTATTGGACTCTAGTCGAACCACAGAGTTGTTCATAGCTACATCGATTGCGGTACAGGATCGGGAAAATACATCTGCCAGATTGTATCTGAGGTTATTAAAACGAATCTCGATGCTATGGTAAAAACCCTCGAGTCGGGCACGACTAGTGCTAACGCTGCTCTCTAGTGAGCTAAGCATTGAGTTTGAGTAGCCAGATACTCGTGTTTGTATTTCGCTTCTATCTGGCACTAGGCGGCGGGCAGCATCTGTTGGCGTAGCAGCTCGAACATCTGCCGCCAGCTCAGCGAGCGAGACATCGTCCTCATGCCCGATTGCGACTATCGATGGGATATCGGATGCAAATACAGCTCGTACGACCTCTTCGGTATTGAATGCCTGTAAATCTTCGGCACTACCGCCGCCCCTAATAATTACAAGCGCGTCATACTCGTCAGCAACACTGTTCGTGTAGCTGATTGCCTCTACAATTTGGGTTGGCGCTAATGCTCCCTGAACTTGCACCTGAATATGGTCGATGTCGATTCCACTCCAGCGATCATTGATGATAGTGACAAAATCGTTATAAGCTGCTGCTTGTGCGGAGGTTATGAGCAATACCTTTTGTGGGAATTCTGGCAGTGGTCGCTTGCGCTCTGGTGAAAACAATCCTTCTTTTTCAAATTTAGCCTTAAGCATTTCAAATGCCCTTTTAACAGAGCCCTCACCAGCCAGTTCGACTTCTTTTACGGTTAGGCTAAATTTGCCCCATTTAGTAAGCTGAGGCGATGCCTTGACGCGTATCAGCATACCATCCTCTAGAGCAGTCTTGAGTTGGTAGGTAGTAATAAAACAGCCGACTACACTTTCACTGTCCTTAAGATCAAAAAAAACCCACTTTCCCTGGCTAACCTTGAAGCTAGAAACCTCGCCTTCAACTACCACTTCTGGGTAAGCAAATGACAGGGTTTGGTTTAAAACAGCGTTAAATTCACTGACAGTAATAGCATCATTTTTCATCGAACATTGCTTTCTTGTAAAAATATAAGCCTACTGGCAAGAACAGCCATAGTGCGATAATACGATATACGATTGCGGCCGAAAAACTAATATCAAAAGCCAATCCCAGCCCAACCAGAACACTAACCATGCCGATTTCAAAAACACCGATTCCAGAAGTTACGACTGATGCCAAAGACACTACCATTGCAACCAAAAAAGCTGCTGCAACGACACCGGGGTTAGGGTAGACACCAAATGCTACAAACACCATGTATAGCGAAGCTATATCAATAACTAATGTTATAAAACACCACGAAAAAGGCCCTACTAGCTTACGCCAGTCGCTTTTAAAATCTAGTAGTGTCTCATAAAATTTATCAGAAAGGCCTTCTAGTTGCTGCTTACCAAGAGAATCTCGACCAAAACGTTTCAATATGAAGTTTATCGGTCTGGTAAGGAAATAGACTGCTCGTTCGGCAATTCGTCTATTTAGCAGTAAAGCCATGGTGACTATTGAGCTAACCAGCATAAAAAGCAAGACGGCTAGTATTAGCCTAAAGCTAACTTGCTCTATTCTCGTTGAGACAAAAAGCAATAACATACTTGCTAGTAGCAATACTATAAATGATATCCCAGTAAAGCCCATCCAGAACGCTTGCGCAACTGTTGATGTGTGTGCCGAAATATTATGCTTTCTTAGGCGTCCACGCAGTATGGCTATACCACTGACGCCTCCTGTCGGAAATACGGTATTGGCGAAATTCATGGTAACAACATCCTTAAACAAAGGCTTGAATGCCAAATGGTAGCCAAAACTTTTTAGATATACCTGAAAGTATTTGGTATTGGTTAGGTAGTAGAGGAATCTTAAAAATACAACAGCCATGAGTAGCCAGGCATTAACATTCACTATGACAGACAAAAAGTCACTAAATTGACCGAACTGAACAATAATGAGTATCGATATCAATACTAGAGCCAAAAAGAATAAGAAATGTCTTAAGCGCATACTTTAATTGTACCCTAGCTCGCCATTATATGGTATCTAGGTTTATAATAGATGTACTGATGCAAATTATAGTACTAGGAAGAGAGACCGATCTTTGCCTGGCTGAAGCCGAGGTGATTTTTGGTAATATCAGAAAAATAAGCGATGAGATAGCCGAGATCCAGACAGACCAAACTGAGGACATCAACAGGCTTGGTGGCGCTATAAAGCTTGCTAAAGTTGCCTATGTCGAAGTAGGCAGCATCGCCGAAGTTCAGATCAAGATAGAAGCGCTTTTGCAGGAAGCCAACGCTGGTACAAAACTAAACTTTGGACTGAGCTACTATGGTAAAGCTAGTATTAATCTTAGTGCCCTCGGCATTAAAATTAAAAAATCACTTCAAAAGCTTGACCTCAAGCCAAGACTGGTCCTACCAAAAGCTAATAACCAGCTTAATGCCGCCTCTGTTAAACACAACAAGCTACTCACTAAAGGTCTCGAGATACTAATTATTGAGGATGGCTCAAAGTACATACTAGCTACGACTTATGGTATTCAAGACATCGATGCCTACTCAAAGCGCGACTACGAAAAGCCCTGCCGCGACAGGAAGGTCGGTATGCTACCGCCGAAGCTATCACAAATAATGATCAATCTTGCCACACCAGACGCTGACACCATAATTGTTGATCCTTTTTGTGGTTCTGGCGGACTACTTATGGAGGCCTCACTGATGGGCCTCACTAGTCAAGGTAGCGACCTCCAACAAGATATGGTGGGATGTTCTCATAAAAATGTCACTTGGTTTGCTGAAAATTTTGAGAATACAGCCAGTATTAGTATTGGTAATGCCGAAGATGCTACTACTAGAGACTACCCTATTAGTAAATACAGCATAGTAACTGAAGGATTTTTGGGAAGGAATTTTCTTTCAAAACCTACCAAAATGTTAATCAAGGAACAGTTCCCAGAGCTCAAAGAGCTCTACCTGGGGTTTTTTAAACACCTGCTGCAACAGCCCACCAAGCCCAGCAAAATCTGCATTTGTATGCCATTTTGGCTGCCCGGTGATGAGATTGTCAGGCTAAATATCATTGACGAGATATGTAATTTGGGTTATACTAAGTCCGAGTTTACATCTGTACGACAAAGCAATCTGAGCTATCACAGAGAAGGACAATTCACAGGTCGTCAGATTATCATTTTTGAAACTAAATAGGAGCATCATATGTCACATACAAAAGCCGGCGGTTCATCAAGAAACGGTAGAGATTCACAGTCTAAAAGACTGGGCGTAAAGCGCTCAGGTGGTCAGACTGTTCAGGTTGGAGATATTATAATCCGACAGCGAGGCAGCAAGTTTATTGCAGGCTCACACGTTGGTATTGGAAAAGACCATACTCTATTTGCATTGCAACCTGGGCTTGTAGAATTCAAAACTGTTCAAAAGCAAGCATTTACTGGTACTAAGCAACGCAAATCTCTAGTTAGTGTCGTAGCTAGCGCTTAAATAAAAACCTAGTAAAAAACTAGTACCTCAATAGTTGCCGAATTCTATCAACCACATCACTACCCGATGTGGTTGATTTTATTAGATAGTCGCTGGCACCTAGCTCTCTAGCTTTTTGGCTAAAATCAAAATCAGCAATATTGGCTAGTACAATAATTGGTATGTGGCTACAATTAGGATTAGATTTGAGTATCTCTATGAGCTCTAATGCGGGCATGTCTACCAAATCGAGCTCCATAATTAGGGCATCGACACCGACATCAATAAGATAGCCTAAGCTATTGGCTGCATCAGCAAAGACAATCGCTTCATAGCCCTCTACTGCCAATCGCTGCTGATAAGCCCTGGCAATATCGCTATGCGGATCAATTATCGCGACTGACTGTTTTCTTTTGTTCATGTCTTGTATGTTGGCTTTGAGCAAACTTAATTGCACCAACAAAGTCTTTAAATAATGGATGTGGGCTGTTTGGTCGAGACTTATACTCGGGATGAAACTGTGAGGCTACAAAGAACGGATGGCTTTTATGCTCGATTATTTCTACCAACTTTCCGTCTGGAGAAGTGGCTGCTATAACCAGCCCGGCCGCCTCGAGCTGAGTCCGGTAATCGTTATTAAATTCGTAGCGATGGCGGTGTCTTTCATTGATGCTCGCCTTGCCGTAAGCCAGAAATGACCTAGATTTTTTGTTGAGAATGGCTTTGTAGTTACCAAGCCTCATACTTCCACCCAAATCTACTCCAATTTGATCAGGCATAATATGTATCACCTGATTCTTGGCAGTGGGATCTATCTCATTGCTGTTGGCTAAAGGATCATTTAATACCTCCCGGGCAAATTCTATAACAGCTACTTGCATACCTAGGCAGAGCCCTAAATAAGGAACCTTGTTCTGGCGCGCGTGGCGAGCAGCTAATATTTTGCCCTCTAGGCCACGACTACCAAAACCTCCCGGGACCACGATACCATCTAGATTAGCAAATTCAGAGTCATTACCTATTAGCTTTTCTGAGTCGATCCAAATAATATTAATATCTAGATTGTGGTGCCATCCAGCCGATCGCAAGGCTTCAAAAACGCTAAGGTAGGTATCTTCATTGCTCATGTATTTTGCTACTACGCCAATAGATATCGATGGCTTTGGGGTTTTTATTCGATCCACTAGCAATTTCCACTCTTTTAAGTCTGGCTTTTTGCAATTTAGGGCAATAAGTTTGCAGATATAATTACCAAGGCCGGCTTCTTCCATCCTCAATGGGACCTCATAGACACTATCGGCATTAGGCAGGGCTACAATTGCATCTTTATCGACATCACAATAGAGGCTCATCTTCTCGAATGCCTCGGCATTGATTGGCTCATCAGAGCGGACGCATAGTATGTCGGGCTGTATTCCAGCCTCTCGCAAATCCCTGACACTATTTTGGGCTGGTTTAGTTTTGAACTCCTTGCTGACTGCTAGATACGGCACATATACAACGTGGGCGTAAAGCACGTTGTCTTCACCAACTCTTCGCTTCATTTGTCTAATAGCTTCTATCCAGGCCATCGCCTCGTAATCTCCGACAGTCCCGCCAACCTCAGCTATATGTACATCGCTGCCCTCGCCAGAAGCTATGATTTGGTTCATTATTTCGTTAGTGATATGAGGTATAATTTGAATCGTTTTACCTAGGTACATGCCTTTGCGTTCGTCGGATAGCACCTTGGAGTATATCTTTCCACTCATCGTTGATGATTTGCGCGTTAGCTCGGTATCGATAAATCTCTCATAATGACCTAGATCCAAGTCTGTTTCGCCGCCATCCTTAGTTACAAAAACCTCACCGTGTTCGGAGGGGTTAAGGGTACCAGCGTCCATGTTCAAATAAGGATCACATTTTTGCATTGTGACCTTCATGCCTCGAGCCGACATTAGCTTACCGATTGAAGCAGCAGTAATTCCTTTTCCGAGACCAGAAATCACTCCTCCGGTTACAAAAATAAACTTTGTCTTAACTTTTGTTTTCATTATATTAAACCCCCTCACAATTAGATGTCTCTAATATAATAATGCCTATGCTGGTTATAGGTCAATACGATTATGAAACCCGAGTCAGGTTTTTAAGATACTTTTCTATTTTGCTTGCTTAGCGAGCTCGATTGCTTTTTCGAGCTGAGGATCCTTGCTGCTATTGATATCATCGTCGGTTATCTTAACTTCAACCTCAGGCTTAATACCTTCTTTGCTGATATTGATACCGGCAGGTGTAAACCAACGGGCAACCGTAACTTTGAGTGATGCACCTGGGCAGTCGCTGTTCATAAACACTGGGCTCAGACATACTACCTCCTGAACACTTCCCTTACCGTAGGTCTTTTCGCCTACCAATAAAGCTCTGTTGTTGTCATTGAGTGCTCCAGCTAGGATTTCTGATGCCGATGCGCTACCGCCGTTTATAAGCATCACTACTGGGATGTTTATCATTGTTCCGCCACTAGTAGCGTATTGTATTTTGGGCTTAGAGTTGCGCGATCGTTCTTCAACTACCACCCCTTTATTGGAGAATTCAGACGCTACAGCAACGGCCGCATCTAGGTACCCACCTGGGTTATCTCTGACATCTATAATAACTGCCTTGGCACCTTGGCTTTTTAGGCTAGCGCCGGCCGACTTTACCAGCGCTGCGGTATCCTCGCCAAATCGTCTGATTTTGATATAGCCTACCAGGCCATCCTTCATTTCGTAAGAAACACTGGGGATATCAATAATCTCACGTGTAATTTCTATTTCTTTCGGAGCCTCGCCAGCACGGACTATTCCAAGCTTAACAGCGGTCCCTTTTTCACCTCTAATTTTATTAACTGCTTGGTCTAGGGTTATTGAGCTGGTTGCAACTCCATCGATTGTAGCTATGATATCTCCTGACCGGATCCCGGCTTTGGCGGCTGGAGTTCCGTCAAAGGGAGCAATAACTGTTAGCCTGCCGTCTTTCTGCCCAACCTCGATTCCGATTCCGGAGAGCTCTCCCTTGAGATCATTGGCTAGCTCCTTATTGTTTTGTTCGTTCAAGAAGACCGTATAGGGGTCTCCCAGCGACGCCACTGCTCCGGCGGCAGCTCCTTCAGATAGCTTACTGTAGTCGATATCGCCATCATACTTTTGCTGTAAGATCGACTGCACCTTATAAAGCATCGTTGTATCAAGGTGGTTTTTTCCGCCAGCTGGATGGTAATAGGTGCTAAAAGACCAGAATACAGCCAAACCTAGTACAAAACCAATGACCAAACTAACAGCACTCGAGCGGCGCGGCTTATTTAGTTTCGGCTATGACGGTGCTGTTTGATTTGGTGTAGTCTTAGATTTGTTATTCATAATTACTAATTATCACCTTAGAAGTGAATAAACTCCAGCCCGGCTATCGAGACATCACTTACAGAGTAATTACCACTCCAGTTGGCATTGTACTGGCTAACCCTAACTTTACCACCACCCAGTACAGATTCGACGTACATAGCATGCCCATAGTAGCCGGCACTAGAAATTGCTACATCACCAGCCTGAGGATTGCCATCGACAGCAATGCCTGCTGCCCGAGCATTACCTGGCCACTGGTAGGCGTTACCGACACCGCCCCAGTACGGCATGTTGCGACCAGATGCGGCTACTCTCCAGGCGGTATAACTAACACATTGCCTTTGGTACATACCCCAAGGGTCTGGGTAGCTGTTCGGAAACGGTGAAGCATTGGCCCAAGGATAACCGCCCGTACCGCCGTACTGAACATTGGTTGAGTATGAGCTAATGATTGCTGCTTGTTGAGCTTTAAGGCTAGCGATCTTGCTTTCGTCCTCCTTGATGACACTGCGGTAGTTCGATTCCTCTCCCTGAGTTCTGGCTAAAATACTAGCTTGCTCAGCACGTTTTGTAGCAATTTGATTTACGACTGTTTGCTGCTGGACAGATTGCGCGGCTAGCTGACCTTTTTTGATATCAAGCTCTTTTTTGAGGGCCTCGATTTTATTAAGGTTATCGTCGACTTTCCGTTTAATCGCTCCCAGGTATTGCTGCTGCGAAACGAAGTCGCTGAGATTTTTGCTAGAAGCCAAAACTTCAATCGGGCTGATATTGCCAGATCTATAAATGAGCTTTAGATTGTCGCGCAGTATTTGTTTTTGCTTTTCCATATCACGATTGGTCTGATCGATAGTTGCTTCAGTACTACGCATTTCGAGTGCGGTTAGGTCGAGCTGCTGTTGGGCAGCGGATATTTCAGCGTCTATACTAGCTATTTTACCCTTCAGAGTATCGACTTCAGACTTTTTACTATTAGCAACATCTGTGGCCTGCTTGACCTTAGCCTTAAGGGCTGCAATCTGAACATCATACTGATCAGCTTTAGCTTGGTGTGGAACAACAGTAGCTACAAAACCAAAAGCAATAACAATAATTGATAGTATTGCTATAGCTCTTAATTTTGATTTTCGATTTATTTTTCTAAAAATTGGTCACCCTCCAAATAAACAGTAAAGCTAGCTGTAAAACCATAACTATTATAACACATCAGGCCCAAAATTACGATAGTTTACTGGGCCTTTTGTGCCATTTTAAAGCTTTAGGTGTCTTGATATTGCTAGCCAGCTTGAAACGGCTCCGATAAATATACCGATAGCATAAATAGCTAGTACTATTAGCAAAATATTTGCACCAAAATAATTAACTGCCGTGCCAGCGTTAAGCTTTTCGACCAAGAACTGCCCGACCACTCGACTAATAGGCACTAGAGCGACGACAGCAATAGTAGCTCCAAAAATACCATACATTGAGCCCTCTATAATAAATGGCCCTCGAATAAACCATTTCGTAGCTCCAACTAACTTCATGATTTCAATTTCTTCACGCCTTGTAAATATCGCCATTCGAACTGTATTGAATATGATCAGCAGGGCGATTATCAAGAAAACTGCACTCAAGATACCCCCGACACGAGTTACGGCATTACTGATGCGAATAATGTTTTCGATAACGCCCTTTCGATTGTCATCTCGACTGTCGTAACTGGTTTCGGTAACAATAGCTCCTTCTGGGTAACCCCGAATAGTCTTATTGATAGCGCCTATATCATCGATTTTGACGAGCTTTACCTCTAGAGAGGCTGGTAGAGGATTACCTATTTCGGTCGCGGATTTGGCTAGCTTTTTGCCCTCTTCACTGCTGTTTTCGAGTCGTTTGAGAGCATCGGGCTTGGATACAAATTGAACAGTGGTTACCCCAGTCGATTGCAACACCTTGGCTTGCAGGGCTTTGATCTGATCATCTTTGGCATCATCACTAATAAACAAGGTTAGATCGATCTTTTGCTGGACATCCTTCAGTTGAGTCTGGACAAAATAAATAGAAAAGCCAAAGAAGGTCAAAATTAACAGTGTCACCACCATAATTGCTGTAGCCGCTGTACTTAGCCAGGCATGCCTAAAAGTATTACGGAAACCACTCTTAAAGACCCTCCAGAAGGTGATCATAGGGTATATTTCCCGACCTTTTCATCTTTTACTACTCGTCCGCGATTGATAGTAATGACACGCTTTTTTAAGGCGTCGACTATATCTTTATTGTGGGTTGTCAGAACTACAGTAGTGCCAAAGCGATTGATCTTAAGAAGCAACTCGATGATATCCCATGAGTTTTTGGGATCAAGGTTTCCGGTCGGCTCGTCGGCGATAAGTATTTTGGGGTTACGCACCAGTGCTCGGGCAATTGCTGTACGCTGTTTTTCGCCACCGGATATTTCGCCCGGATAGTGGCGAGCTTTTTCGCTCAAGCCGACTAGTTGTAGTATTTTTGGAACGGCTCGTTTGATTTCTTTGGTTTTGACTCCAGAAACTTCCAGTGCAAATGCCACGTTTTCGTATACCGTAAGATTCGGAAGAAGCTTGAAATCCTGAAAGACAACACCTATTTTACGTCGTAAATGAGGGATGTTGGATTTGTCGATAGTATCGTAATCAATGCTTCCAACAATAATCTTGCCCGAAGTAGGCTCTTCTTCTTTAATGAGTAATCGAATTAGAGTACTCTTGCCGGCACCAGATGCACCTACGATAGTGACAAATTCCTTGGGCTGAATATGCAGTGAGGCGCCTGAAAGAGCCACTGTCTTATTGGGGTATATAACAGTAACGCGGTCTAATAAAATCATATGCTACTAGCTTACCAAAATTAGCCAGAATAATAAAGCTAATCCTTACCCACTTGGCTAGATAAATAAGCTTCGATCAATGGCTCCAGGTCGCCATCTAAAACACCTTGGGTATCACTAGTTTCGTAACCACTGCGGTTATCTTTGATCTTTTGATAAGGATGCAAAACATACGACCTGATTTGACTTCCCCAATCAGCCGATTTGGTAGAGACTTTGAGTTCGTTAATGCTCTCTAGGTGCTGCTCACGTGCCAGCTCAGCTAGGCGACTGGCCAAAATGCTCATAGCACGCTGTTTGTTTTTAAGCTGACTGCGTTCGCTTTGGATAGCCACAACTAATCCTGTTGGCAGATGTGTAATTCGGACCGCGCTATCGGTGGTATTGACACTCTGTCCACCATTACCACTACTGCGGTAGGTGTCAATTTTAAGATCTTTTTCGTCAATTAATGCTTCTGTTTGGGATATTTCTGGTATTACATCGACAAGTGCAAAGGATGTCTGCCTGAGGCTGGCAGAATTAAATGGGCTCAGGCGAACCAACCGATGCACGCCTTTTTCGGATTGCAATTTGCCATAGGCAAAAGGGCCACTAAAGCGAATAGTAGCACTTTTTAGGCCGGCTTCTTCGGCAGGGCTTTCTTCGAGTATTTCAGCCTGCAGGCCGCTGGCCTCAGCATAACGCAAATACATTCGCTCCAGCATTGCCGTCCAGTCGGCGGCATCAGTACCACCAACCCCAGCCGAGAGTTGCATAATAGCCGGCGATTTGTCATGAGGGCCGTTGAGCTTAACGGTTATTAAGAGCTTCTCGGCTGCTACGATTAGCTTGTCGATAGATGGTTGATATTCGTCCTGGTCGCTTTTTTCATCATGGTCGTCCTTTTTGTCATGGTCGTCATATTCCAAAAGCTCCAAGGTGGTGTTGATATCATCAATTGTGTTATCCCATAGCTCGGTGTAGGCTGCCAAGCTAGCAGCTTGCTTGGTGATGAGCTCAGCGCGAGCTTGGTCGTTCCACAAATCAGCACTCATCATCTGTTGTCTTAATTCGGCAAGCTTTTGCTTGTCGCTATCTAGATCGAGCTTTTTTACGGCATCGGCGAGTTTGGCTTGAAGAGCTTTTAATTGTTCGGTGGATTGTTTCATGGTTGTTATTATAACCTTTTTTTTATTGTTAGGGGACTTGTACAAAAAAGACCCCACGCGGAGGTAGGGTCTTTTTCTAGAAAGTTTGTTTTTTTAAGCTTTGATTAGCTTTTAGCTTTTTAGGGCTTCGGCTACAGCTTTTTTGCTCTTACGGTACTTGATTGCACCGATAGTCATCGCACTTGAGCCTAACACTCCTAGCAATCCTGTCTCAATACCAGTTTGTGGCAAGATAGGGGCTGGCGCAGGCGGTGTAGGGGGAGTTGGAGGTGTTGGAGGTGTTGGTGGTTTAGCACAATCGACGGTTTTGCTGACTGTTACGCTAGCATCGTCATTGATCTTAGCTATTCCGCTGGCCTCGGCCTGGGCTGTGTTAACAATTTTTTTAGTTCCACATTCTTGGGCTGAGAATGGTGTAATGACCGTGGTTCTGAAACGGAAGTATCCGTTAGCACCTGGAGCCACATTACCAATTCCGACGCCTCCGTCGAATAAGCCATTATCCGCTACAGCAATTCCTTGAGGGTGATTACCATCGAAGTTCATGACTGAGCCCGGTACCAACTTTAGGTTGGCAGGTAGGGTGTCTCGGACGGCACCATTTGTAACCATCGCCGAACCGGTGTTTTTGTACTCGATCAACCAACTAGTGGTAGGAGTAGCAGCCGGGTCGTTGAGGTTAACATCTAGGTTTTCTTGCCAGTTAGTAGAGCCAGGAGTGGTTACCTTTTTGCTTACTTCTAACTTTGGTCCGTTGATCTTAACTTTCAAGGTTACAAAAGCATCGTATTCAAAACAAGCTGGAAAATTACCATCCATGTTTTGGTATCCAATAGGAGCAGCCGGACGGTCTACATTGAACTGGTTGTCGTGCTGGATAATGCTGTCAGGCAAAGCTACACCATTTGGGTGAGCGCCGTTGGCAAGTCGGGCAGAACCAGGAACGTATTCCATATTTACAGGAACTGAGGAATTAAAATCGACCGAATCAGCAACCCAGGTAGGGTTGGTGTTATCAGCGATAATATAACCAAAACTTCTTAATGAAGTCGAGGTCGCAGTAGGCAGGAATACCTGCAAACGAGTGTTGCGAGCCACACCAGGACCGTTGAAGTTTGTACCATTTAGACTAGGGGCAGCGCCGTTATGAATATACATTCTAAGCGTTACTTCTTGGCCAGGGGTAACAACTAATTGGTCCTTGTAGGGACCACTGGTGGCGCTACCAGCATCAAAAAATGCTCGTTCGTCACCATAGTTTGGTGTGTTTACCCACGAATTAAATACTGGGTAATCAAAAGCGACGGAATCGGCTCCAGTGTAGGTTTTGACCGGTCTGTTGGCTGGTTCGTAACCTGCAATGGCAGTTATTGGAATAATGATTGCAGCAGCAATAGCAGCTACAAACACGGCCAATTTGGCAAAAGTTTTAAGTTTCATAGGTATCTCCTTTTAAATGAATGGTTAATGAATAGTTAATTCTAGTAATAAGAATCGATAATTTTCTAATTGTTTTTTAGCTCCTGGTGCATTGGGGTCAGCATCTGAGCTCGAACCGAAGTGTTCGAATTTTAGAGGCGGATGACTATTGAGCTTTCAAGGACCAAAAAACAATTTTGCTATTTACAATTTGGTATGATACCACTTTTGGTTATATCTGTCAATACCTGTGGTGCAAGCGATAATTTTCAGGGATTAACCCTGAACCCAACAACATAATGATGCGTTACTAGGTTCAAGACTAAAGTAGGGTTGGGAGTCCCGGGAGAGCGATGCTCTCCCGGGACATTAATCCCAGCCTATCGACCACTACCCCGGTGGGGGAGGCAAATAGGTAGTCGGCGGTAACGTCGTCGGCGGCAGCGTTACCACCGTGGTGGGTGGTGGCGCCGGCTTGACGATAGTGGTGGGCGGTGGATCAGCTGGCGAGTAGCCATCTGAGCCGTGCTCCACCGCTCCCCCGTTACCGGGGGAGCCACCAGAGCCCGGGATACCGTCACACCTTACTCCTGCGTTATCCACGCAGGGTGCGGGTTGGGTATCTGGGCCCTTACACAGCTCACCGCAGGGGCGGGTTGTGGTAGGTGTAGTTGGTGCGGGTGGTGTAGTCGGTCGTGGCAACTCCGTTTGAGGGTTGCCACACCCCGCCCTTACCGGTATTACCGGCGGAGCGGCTTCACCGTTTTGGCAAGCACGTGTGTCTACGAAGTACCACAGCACTTCACCAGCACTTGATTCGCGGGTTCCAGCATCAAACGATTTGCCATCTCGAAAGCCAGTATTACCTGGCAATTCCGAGTTGACCAATAGCTGAGCCGCAATCCAGCCATCAGGCTGGAGTGCTTGCTCACGGCTGATGCCGCTAGCTGTTACTAGAGCCAGGGCTGCCTCAGCTTCTGGAGACCCATTGCCGATAAAGGCGACGAGCTCTTGGGCTGAGCGTGGGGTTTGCGTCGTAAACGCTGCAGACCCCCTGCTATTGGGCTCAGGTGTAGTCCAGTCCACCGTGAAGGTGAATTGGTCGGGGGTGAAACCCCGCGATACTAGCGCAGTGCTGACTGTAGCTGCTTTATCGCAGCCTTGGCCGGCACTTGCTACTGGCATGCTGCCGCGTCCTCCACTTCCGAGGAGGAGAAGCAGCAACATCAGCAAGGATACACTAGCTGCACCAGCTATAATGATTAACCGCTTTGAATTTTTCATGGTACTCTCCTCCTAGGAGATTGTGAAGGACTTTGGTTCAACAACTTGTTACCAGGTGTCCTTATAACCTGATAACAATGCAGTTGGATCAAAATATAAGCTTGCTGGAGGGGGTTAAAACCCCCTCCAACGAAGCGTAGCCACCAAAGATCAGACCCGAACGACGGGCGTAACCTCGGTGGGAGTGGTCTCGACATAGACGTAGTCCTCGGCGACAGCAATGCTGCCGGTTGAGGATGTCGATGCCGATGCCGCACGTCTCGATGAGCTCGTCTTAGTCGACGAACGGCTCGAGGAGCCTGAGGCCGCCACTAGAGCTGCGACCGTAGTCGCAAGTACAGCGATGATGGCTGATGCCCAGAAAATTGGGTCGTAGCCCGGGTGGGCTCCGATGTCGATTGTTCTGCCCTGGTAGAACGTCGTAAAACGCTCCGCCAGGTAAGAGTGGGCAATTAACATGCCCACGACGATAGTGCAGAATACGGCCAGCCAAGTAGCAAAAATGCTACCGCGGTTATTTGAGCTGGTCTCGAGGCGCGAAATCCGCTCCTCGTGTAGTGCGCTGTCCTCTCGCTGGGTGCGAAAGAACCCAGCAAATACCGTCATCTTTTCGATGACAGCACTGGATGCGC
>JBAXMM010000011.1:0-14976 GCA_037134295.1 bacterium | reverse complement strand
GTAATACACTGCCCCCTGCCAAGTAATTGGTAGGTAGCTGCCACGCACTTTTTTGAACCATTTTTTATTAGACTTCATTATGGTTAATTATAGCTCAAACATAAGCTAGATGCTATTAAAGTAACCAAAAAAAACTAGGCTAGTTCCTATTGGCTAGTTTTGGCTCTAAACGATACTTCGTTGTGTCTCAAAAACCCAGGTTTCCAGGGTGCATCGTAGCGCGACACAACCGGCTGGCCCAAAATAGCTATGCCGTTGGCTTTGGCCCAATCCCTGAGTTGCTCCGTTTTATAGGATATATTATTGTCGGTCGTATAGCCCGAGAAAGTCATTACTGCCATGGTATGGCTCGGGTGCTTTTCTATTTTGACAGAATCGTTATTAGGCTTAGGCAAAGTCGCCATGGAATACCTTGAGGGCATCGTAAAAGATACCTTGTAGCTGCTGCCAGTAGTTTTGGTGGATTCTACCGGTGCCGTCATGGCGATTTGCTCAGAGACTTGCTCTGCCGCTACTGGTGCCGTCATGGCGATCTTACCTTTGGCTTTGTTGTCGCCAAAAATATATCCAGCCAGCAGGCCAAATGCAGCACTCGAGGCTTGATTAATATCGTTGGCTGATATTGTCACACTAGCCCTAATGGTTGCAGAGTATTTTCGAATACTAAACTTTCCATCTTTTCTAATTGTTTCGTATCGTGGGGTTTCGATTGCCATTAATACAATTATAACCCTAAAAGCTTAGCAAATCGGGGCGGTTAGCTTTGGTTTTTTTGACGGCCTCGGCCTTGCGCCATACTAGTATCTTAGAGTGGTTGCCACCAAGCAAAATCTCGGGGACTTTCTTGCCCCTAAAATCGTCTGGGCGAGTATATTGAGGGTACTCTAGGAGCCCTTGGCTAAAAGATTCGTCTTGTGGACTCTGCTTGTCGCCCAGCACCCCGGGTATCAGCCTAACGGCGGCATCAACTATTGTCATAGCCGGCAGCTCCCCACCAGTCAAAACAAAGTCACCGAGTGAGAGCTCGATATCTACTAGCTCCATAATTCGTTCATCGAAGCCTTCATAGTGGCCACAAATAATAATAATTTCGTCGAGTTTGCTGATTTTTTTGGCAGTTATTTGGCTAAACTTTTCGCCGCGTGGAGTCATTAGTATGACCTTCGCCTTAGTCAGCTTTTTTTTAGTTTGCTCGACAGCTTCAAATATGGGCTCAGGTTTTAGCACCATACCCGCTCCACCGCCGTATGGAGTATCGTCTACCTGCCGCCTATTTCCCAGGCCAAACTTGCGCAGGTCCACAATCTGGAACTTTACGAGCTTTTCTTTTTGAGCTTTCCACATCATGCTAGAGCCGAGTATAGGGCTAAACATTTCGGGGAAAAGTGTAATAATAACAATATTCATAACTACTAATAGTATGGACTACCTTGCTCTACAAGTTAAGACTATATTTCAACATCGAGGTCTTCAAGACCTTCGCGAGCTTTAGATTTGATATCCTCGGCTGTCATTTCCTCGGTTTCAGGCTCTGGCACTGGAGACTCTTGGGCTGGTTGTGACTGAGCTGTATCGGCTCTTGGTGCGTAAGTTCTATCTGAATCCTCTCCACCTGGCTCAGTAATTTTTAGGTTAAACCTAGCATCATACTTGGCGCCCATAACCCTTAATAGTGTTCTTAAGGCTTTAGCAGTGGCACCAGCCTTACCTATAATTTTACCCATATCGTCAGGGTTAACTGTTAGCTCCAATAGCACACCTCTCTCGTCGACGGTGCGGATGATTTCGACGTCATCAGGGTTATCAACGATTGCTGCAACAACATATCCTAGAAATTCCTGGTCTTTTTCTGCCATAGCTGCTTCTCCTTAGTTATTCTACTAGTACAGCCTTATTGTAAACAAAAAGGTCAAAATATTCTAGGTGTTTTATTTGTCGGTTTCTGGTTTATCAGATTTAGGTTCAGTTTTAGCTTCTTTGGCTTCTTCGGGCTTAACTTCGTCTGCTTCGATAACTTCTGCCACCTTTTCAGTAGCTTCTTTTTGATTCTCTGCTACGGTAGCTTCCGTAGCGGCCGACTCTGGGGCATCAACAGATTTGCTGAGTTCTTCTTTGGCTTCGGCAGATTCCGATACTACCTCAGCAGCAACTTCTTGGGCTGGAGTTTCTTCAACTTCTTTCTTGGGTTTCTTGAATCTGTCATGAGGCTTAGCCCAATCAGGAGTAGTAAAGCCTTGAGCCTGAAGGATACGAATCACCCTATCAGATGGCTGTGCACCATTGGCTAGGTATTTTTCGATAAGTTCTTTGTTTAGCTTGGTTTCTTTGGTATGAGGGTTAAAAGTGCCTAAGACATCCAAATTCTTGCTGGTTGCCGAACGGCGCTTATCAGCTGCTACTATACGATATATTGCTTGTTTTACTCGCCCACCGCGAGCCAATCGGATTACTACCATAGACTTCTCTTTTGTTCCTTTTATTATACTTAGTTCGAAAAAACGAATACGCCCTATTGTACCTGTAAAAAGGGTAGATTGTCAATATTTATTTGCTTTTTGCACCAGCAGGCAAGGAATCGAGCTTAACTCTGATGATCTGCGAATCGTTGGTACCGCTAGTGGTGACTCCCATGAGCTCATTGGCGACAGCCATGGTTTCGTGGTTGTGTGTTACTACCAAAACCTGCGAATGCTTAGTAATTGTCTTTAGTACCTCAGCAAACTTCTTGGTATTAATATCGTCAAGAGCAGCATCTACCTCATCAAGGACAACAAAAGGCGACGGATTGGAGGCAAGGATACCTGCTAGTAGCGCAACAGATGCTAGAGCTTTTTCACCACCTGAAAGCGAAGATATATTTTGGGCTCGCTTTCCGGGGAGCCGAACAATTATCTCTACTCCGTAGTCTTCGCCTGATCGTTTTAGTTCTAACCCAGCATCACCACCTCCGAAAAGTTCCTTGAAATGCTCTGAGAAATTACGGTTGATGCTATGGAAGCCCTCCTGGAATACTGCCTGCATTTTTTTACTAGTATCACCTGAGACTTTCGAGAGGTTTTGAACCGTTTTTTCGAGGTCTAGCTTTTGTTTTTCTAGATAATCAATCCTCTCGCTAGAGTCTCTGACTTCTTGCGCTACAGAAGGACTAATTTCGGCAAGCAGATCTACTTCAGCCTCAATTCTGCTTATCGAATCATAATCGATGCTTTCTTTAGTTACTTTGGTAAGCGCCTGGTCGGGCAATGACCACTTTAGCTGGAGCTTGGCAATTTCTGCTAGTGACGAGTCTATGTCGTCTAGGCCAGCCTTTATAGTAAGTGCTGCTTGCTGTAGCTCAATATTTCGGTTAGAAATGGCTTCATGGCGAGCGTAGTATTCACTTTTAGCCACATCAGCAGAGGTGTCGACCATCGCGACCAGGCCTTGCCTTAAATTGCCAATTCGTATGTTAGTATCGTCCCGTCGCTGCACAAGGCTTTGAATTTTTGATTCTAGTGCTAGCTTTTGATTTTTGAGCTTATCTGTATCGTCTGATTTAATGATTTGCTTTAGCTTCAGCTCGTGCTCGCTGACTTTGCGAGCAATTGCAGAATAATCCATTTCGATAGCTCGAAGCTTAATAACTTCATTGGTTTGTGATTCATTGATACTCTCGCGCTCATCTAGTAAACCAGATATTATATTCTGGACCTTGCCTACCTTTAGGGCCAGCTCTGCGGAGTTGTCTCCAATGGAGTGTTTTATCATTCTGCGGAGCTTATAAAAAACAATGTCTAGGTCTGCACTAGATTTGTTTCTTTTAATACCATCTTGCAAAATATCGACCAGCCCAAGACTATGGCGAAGATATTCCGTTTTTTGCGATTTCCCTAGAGCCTTTCTGGTGCTATCGAGTATGTCTGTCTGGAACTTTACTTTTGTATCGACTAGTTTAATTTTGCTCTCAAAGTTAGCAACAACTGCTTCAATAGATTTTTGATTCTTAAGGTGTTGATTGAGATTTATTTGTAATGACAAAATTTCATCGCGTAAGGACTGCTCCATCGGATCAGTCGCCAAAAGCTTCGAGTTTATTTGTTCGGATGTGGTGCTGAGGGTGCTAATATCTTGCTCTATACGGCTACGCTGGAGCTCCAACCTATCGAGATCCTTACCGATACTCCCGGCTGAATTTTTAGTTACGCCAGGTCTGACTACTGCGTGCCCGGCTTCTAGATCTTTCATCTCGGCTTGGAGCTTTTTTTGATCATCAAAATTACTTGCCTGTTTATTCGCAATCACTAATTGTCTCGCTTTGAGCTCACTACGTCGCTGCACAATATATCCACACCGATACTTATACAGATTGTCGGCTAGTTGATTGCGTTTTTGCAAAAGACTAGCCTGACGCACTAAAGATTCTTGCCGGGGCTTAATTTCATTAATAATACTACTAATCTGGCTAATGTTTAGATTGACAGCTTCAATTCGTTTAGTCGTTTGGTTTTGCTTAATTTCGAATTGTCTAATACCGCTAGCTTCCTCGAATAGTTGCTTGCGTTCCAGGCCACTAGACAAAATTAGTTTATCAACCATGCCCTGCCCGATCACGGTGTAGCTCCCTACGCCGAATCCACTCTTCACTAGAAGCTCCTGGATAGCCGAAAGGCTAGTTTTTTTGCCATTTAACAAATAGCTACTCTCGCCGCTTCGATAGAGACGCCTGGTTATCTCGACGTCTACTAAATCGATAGGTATTGAACCGCCACTATTATCGAGCGCGATAACAACTTCTGCCATACTCGCACGGGGCTTATTGTCATTACCATTGTAGATTAAGTCTTCAGCTTTATCTGTGCGAAGTGATTTATTCTTCTGCTCACCAAAAACCCAGCGTACTGCATCGGCAATGTTACTCTTGCCCGATCCGTTTGGTCCGACAATCGCAACAATACCGTCACCAAAATCAATCTTTGTTCGCTTAGCAAAAGATTTAAACCCCGAAAGCTCAATACTGCGTAGTGTAGCCACCCTAGATTTCATATCCTTATTGTACTTTGGCTAGGCAAACATAAGCAACAATCAAATTGAAGTTATGATGTCATTGAATATCTGCCCGCGTGCCTTGTAATCTGAAAACATTCCCCAGCTAGCGCAAGCTGGGCTAAATAGCACTACATCGCCAGGCTGGGCGTAATTTACACCGGCACCAATAATAGCCTTAAAATCATCTCCTGCAATATATTCAACATTGTTTATTCCCTTGCTCACTAGTAAGTCATGGATACGACTACCGGTTTTGTCATAGGTAATTATTTTTCTGATTTTTCGAGTCTTCAAAGTATCAGCCAGCGAGTCAAAATTGGCTTGCTTATCGAATCCCCCTAAGAATAATACAATTGGCTGGTCGAAGCTTTGGATAGCAGCAATAGCAGAGAGAGGGTTAGTCGAAAACGAATCGTTGAAGTAGCTAACCCCGGCCTTATCTAAAACGTGTTCTATATGGTAGGGTAAGCCAGCAAAAGTTTCGATTACTTTTTTGATGGCTATAATATTTTGAGTGTACGGCCAGACAGCACAAATAGCAGCGCAGATATTTTGCAGATTATGCACACCAGGAAGTTTAACTGCCTCAATATCAATTATGCTATTACCAAAGGCTATTATTTTCCCATCTCGAACAAAGACGTCTCCGTCGTCTCCGTAGGCATATTTTGTGCTGGCTGGAGATAGCTCGGATAAACTTTTTGAGATAGGGTTTTGGGTATAATAAACAGCTATATCGCTGTTAGTTTGGTATTTAAAAATATTACCCTTGGCTGTCTGGTACTCTGCTAAGTTGGCATGCCAATCTAGATGATCTTCTGTAACTAATAGGCAGACTGCCACGTGAGGGCTAGATTGGATATCATACAACTGAAAACTAGACATTTCATAAATCACCACGTCGCTAGGCTCGATATTTGGAAGCTCATCTAGGGCTGGTGCACCAATATTACCCAGAAGGTGAGTACGCCGACCTGACTCAATTAGTATATGCTCAATTAGCGTAGCAGTAGTGCCTTTGCCTTTGGTGCCAGTAACTCCAATGATTTCAGCTGGGCAGGCTTTCATGAATTCAGCAGTAGGTGTTGTAGCCGGAGTGCTAATATTGGTGCTATCAATCCGCAGCCCAGGGCTTCTAACTAGTAGGTCGTAGCCATAGCTATCTAGGTCTGCAAAGGCATCGTCGCCAACTACAGACTGAGCATCGCCTGGCAGCTGTTTTTGGCTGTCATTATCGTGGATAGTGATAACATTATCGGTTGTGTTGTAATAACGATAAGCCGATTCGCCCTCTTTACCGAAGCCTAATATTGCAATTTTCATAGGCTTTATTATACCTCGTTTGGGCTCCTTAGATATACTACAGGGTGTATTTTTTGAGAGCATTTTGGGCGGCAGATTGCTGAGCAGTTTGCTTGCTATTGCCCTTGCCCTTGCCCCACATTTTTTTGTCCAGATAAACAGCTACTTCAAATATCTTGTCGTGATCAGGGCCAGATTCTGATACAACCTCGTAGTGCGGAGTTACTCCCTGTTTTTCTTGGGCTATCTCCTGGAAATGGCTTTTGGCATCAATGTGCAGTCCAGCCTCTAATATTCTCTCGAGCTTTGAATTGATTTTTGTACTAATAAACTTTGCAGCTACGTCATAACCTCTATCGATATAGATTGCACCTATAATGGCCTCCACCAGATTAGCTAAAAGTGCCATTCGGGTTCTTCCGCCGCTCTTTGCCTCGCCTCGGCTCATCAGCAAGAACCTTCCAATATCCAGCTCCTCGGCTAGTTCTGCCAGGCTCTCGGTCTTAACTAATGCAGCTCTCCAGCTAGTTAGTTCGCCCTCGGGCTTTGTCGGATATTGGGCGTATAAAAAATCCGTCACAACTAGCTCCAAGACAGCATCACCTAAAAATTCTAGTCGTTCATTGTGCTGTTTTACTGTAGAGCGATGTTCATTAAGATAACTGCGGTGAGTACAGGCAGTTTTGATAAGATCTTCACTTTCAAAAGTGACACCTATGATTTTTTCAACTTCTTGTTTATTGAATACCATATGCTTTTTTTACGCGCTTGGCGCCCTCCTCTAATAATACTTTGGTTGCCTTATATTCGATAGCCCTAAGGCCAGCCTGTTCATCAAACCAGCTAACATCTACGATTCCTTCAGATTTTTCTGGCATCAATACTTCTTTGAGGTCAGTCGATTCGATCAAAAATACAAAGGTAGTCATGAATATTAGTTTGCCTTCCATGCGATAAAAGAAATGCAATTTATCGAGTTTATCGATTATTTTTATATTGACCAAGCCTGTTTCTTCGCCTATTTCACGGATTGCAGTTTGCTCAAGTGTTTCACCACTTTCGACATGTCCCTTGGGAATACTCCAGCGCCCTTTAACATCTTGCAAAAGCAAAAACTCTAGCTTTGAATCTTTGATACGAAAAATAACTCCTCCGGCAGTGTACTCTCGTACAGCTTTGGATTTTGAGTGGCTATTTTTTGGCTGATTCTTTTGAGTCTTGGTCGGCTTCTGGGGCTTGACCTGCTCGTTTGTCTTCTTTTGGATCATATAATTCACTTTGTCTAAATATTGTACCTAAAACTCCGTTAACAAATTTGCTCGAATTGTCGCCCCCGAACTCCTTGGCAAGCTCAACGGCTTCGTTGATTGCAACTTTGGGCGGTACATCTTGCTTAATTATCAGCTCATAAATGCTCATTCGCAGTATGGCTTTGTCTATCTTGGCAATTTGCTCGATAGGCCACTCTGGGGCAGAGGGGACTATGATAGCATCGATTTTTGTTTCATTTTTTAATGTTCCCTTGACGAGATCTGCTACAAAATCGGCTTCATCGATAGCATCTTTATATACTTCTAGATTTCGCTTCAGGACTTCATCGATATCGGTTGTGAGCTCTTCTAGCTCCAAACTATTACGAAAATCGTACTCGTACAAACTTTGTAAAGCTATAATCCTACAAAGATGTCGATTTGATGCCATTTTAGCTCTTTCTGGTTCGTGCTAGTCCGAGGCTAGCTGCTTTATGTAATCGTCTTGGGACTGCTTGACCGCTGCTTTTTTCGACTACCAACGATACTGCCTTAAGGCTGTCGTGGTTGCGTCTTTGTCCACGCGTAGATGAAGTGCGGCGTTTCTTAGGTACTGCCATTTTTCTCTCCTTTAGTTAGAGAAGATATATGCAAACAATGTTATTGCGAAGTGCGTTACAAAAAAATATTTTGATTTATTAAACTAGTAAGCCAATTAGTGCTACTAATTTTTGATTGCACTAGGGCATATCTTCGGGGGTAATCATACCAAGAAATCGGTAAAATAGCAAGCTTTAGCGGGTCACGAAGTTGACTAATTTGCCTGGAACGACGATAACCTTAATAACCTCTATAGTTTTTAGCGAATCAGCCATTAGGTTACGTGCAAGCCTTTCGAGCTCGTCCTTAGAAAACGCATCTTCGGTACTGATGACAAATTTGCTACGTAGCTTGCCATTGATCTGGACAATTATTGTCGCAGCATTGTCCTTTATTAGCTCCGGATCGTACTCTGGCCAGGATTGCAGGTGCACGCTTGCAGAATTGCCTAGCACCTCCCACAGCTCTTCTGCTAGGTACGGGGCGAACGGTGCTAGCAACTCAACAAACGTAGCTATGGTGGTGCGCCATTGATCCTGAGATATATCTGCTTTTGCTTGTGCTTTTGTAGCATAATTTACAAATTCCATTAGCGAAGAAATAGCTGTATTAAATTTTGATGCCTGGACGTCTTCGGTGACTTTTTTGATCAGCTTGTGTAGTTTGGCCTGAATATCAGCCTCGCTAGCTGAGTCGTGCTGGGACTCGCTATAGGCAGCTGTACAAAGGTCCCATATTTTATTAATAAATCGGTGCGAGCCTTCAAAGCGCTTCGGATCCCAAGGCCCACCTTCATCGTAGGGGCCCATGAACATCAGATATACACGGACGGCATCAGCGCCATACTTATCGACATAATCATCGGGGTCAATAACATTACCCTTAGACTTACTCATCTTATTGCCATCAGGCCCCAGAATCATGCCCTGATTAATTAGCTTGGCGAAAGGTTCATTAAAATCTAGGTGGCCTGTAGAGTACAGAAATTTCGTTATAAACCTCGCATACAACAAGTGCAATACAGCATGTTCGGCACCACCAATATACTGATCGACTGGCAACCACTGCTTAACTGCCACGGGGTCAAAAGGGCCGTCCTGATATTCTGGGTTGGGGTAGCGCAAAAAATACCAACTGCTATCCACAAAAGTATCCATTGTATCGGTTTCGCGTTGGGCCTGACTGCCACATTCAGGGCAATCGACATTGATAAAATCTGGGTCATCGAGCAGAGGGCTTCGGCCGTCTTTTCCAAACTTTTGTTTTAGTGGTAGCAACACTGGTAAATCTTTTTCTGGTACAGGCACGGTGCCGCAATTATTGCAGTGAATAATCGGAATTGGAGTGCCCCAATAGCGCTGCCGCGATATGAGCCAGTCGCGCAAACGGTACTGTGTTTGGCGAGATCCAAAACTATTACCCTCTAACCAAGATATTATTTCACTTTTGGCCCTTAGACTATCTAAGCCTGAGAACTCACCAGAATTAATCAGTTTGCCAGCAAGATCGTGGGCCTTATCTTGTACATTGGGTCCATCTATTACCTGGATAATTTCTAACCCAAATTTACGGGCAAACTCAAAATCACGCTCATCGTGGGCGGGTACTGCCATAATTGCCCCAGTACCGTAGCCTATCAGAACGTAATCACTAACCCAAATAGGAACATTGGCTTTAGTGGCAGGATTAACGGCATAGGACCCTGTAAAGACCCCTGTTTTTTCAGAAGACTCCATTCTCTCAATATCTGTTTTGGAACCTGCCGACTTGACGTAAGACTGAATAGATCTACGATTATCTTCAGTGGTCAGTTCGCTTACCAGGGGGTGTTCGGGTGCAACGACCATAAAAGTTGCTCCAAATATAGTATCAGGTCGTGTGGTATAGACATCTAGAGTTTTGTCGCTACCGTCGATAGCAAACTTAACTCTTGCGCCTTCGCTCTTCCCTATCCAATTGCGTTGCATATCTTTGATTCTATCGGGCCATTCGAGGGTATCGAGATCTGTCAACAGAGGATCGATATAATCGCTTATTTTAAAATACCACTGTTTTAGGTTTTTGCGTTCGACTTCAGTTCCACATCTATCACACTTGCCATTTACCACTTGCTCGTTAGCAAGAACTGTCTTGTCGCTAGGGCACCAATTGACCAGGCCATCTTTTTGATAAGCCTTGCCTTCGTGCAGTAGCTTCAAAAAAAGCCACTGCGTCCATTTGTAGTATTCTGGTTTGCTAGTGTTAATCATCCTGTCCCAGTCATACATAGTACCAATTTTTTTGAGTTGGTCGCTCATTATGCTGGTATTGTGATCGGTCCATTCGTCGGCCATTAGCCCGCGTGCGATAGCGGCATTTTCGGCTGGTAGGCCAAAGGCATCGAAGCCAATCGGCTGCAGCACATCTTTACCATGCATCTTGCTGTATCTAGCTAAAGTATCGGCTGGTCCAAAATTATACCAGTGACCAATGTGTAGATTTCCAGATGGGTAAGGAAACATTACCAAATTGTACGACTTGTTGGTGGGTGTAGAGGGGGTTTTATAAAGACCGGACTCTTGCCATATTTTGCGCCACTTGGCCTCATTGCTTACTGGATTGTATTTTTTCATGTAATTTAAATATATTATACCTTATTTTGATAATTATAATCGAGACCTACCCCCAGGGAGACAATAGCCTCCCTGGGGCTAACCTAGCAAGTAGCCAGTAAAAAATAACTGCAAGCTTAACAATATGGTATTTTTCCGTCTGGGAAGTTTTCATAATCCCAGCGCTGGGCAACTCTCTGCGCCCTTCCTATTGCGCTTTCAGCCTGAGGATAAATTTCCTCTTGGCTCAGCTGGTCATCACCATCACTGACTGAGGTGCTATCTGTTATTGGTTTGGGCTGATGTGACGCATTCATGAACGTCTCCTTTTGTGGTGCGGTACCGACTTACTACATTTTATAAGCCGGTGAAGAACAACAAAAAAACCGCCTCTAGGATAAGACGGTTGGGGGTAATTATAGCTTTAGCTTAGAGCAACAAAAAACCAACCGTCTTGGGCAGCAGCAGCAATAGGTTGAGTTTATTTTGTAACATAAGCTAATTGTAGCACAGCTGACTGATGTTTGGTCAATATAGGTCTTTGGCTATACTTTAGTAAGCCACTGTTTGAAATCTTGTATTTCGCCACGCTGGGCTTTTTTGTAAGCCTCAAATAACCGCAAGCTTACTGGGCCAATCTTGCCGTTCCCGACCGGACGTTTGTCGATGGATAATATCGGCGTAATATGTGCCGAACTACCACACATAAAAGCTTCATCGGCGATATATAGCTCTGTTCTGTCTATAGTGCGCTGGCTATTAGCAATCCCAAGATAGTCGGCTAATTTTATGATAGTAGCGCGCGTGATTCCCTCTAATATATCGGTAGTCGTATCTGGGGTTAGCAACTTGCCTTCGCGCACTATGAACAGGTTTGCTGCAGTCCCCTCGCTGACATGTCCGCTAGCATCCAAGGCAATAGCTTCGTGGTAGCCATTTCTTAATGCTTCATTTTTCATAATACTAGCATTGACGTATTGGCCATTTACTTTAGCCCTAGATGGAATCATGTTATCAGCTGCTCTAGTCCAGCTCGATACGCAGACATCAATACCGGTGCGAGGATATATTTCACCCATCGGGTATACGTAGGCACTTATGGAATTTTTCAGGCCATGAATTCTAGGGCCGGCGATCAGTGCATCGATAAAAACAGTTATTCGTACCAGGACATCTTCTTGAACACTATTTTTACGAAGAAGCTGTGTGGCTATTTTAGTAAACTCTTCAAAGCTGCATGACTTAGAAAAATCATCAAAGTCCATAATTTTAGCAGAATTACATAGTCTTCTGTAGTGATCTTCGAGCCTAAATATGTTGAGCTGTTTATTTTTGTTATCCCATATAGCATTAAAAACAGTATAAACACTTAGCCCATATAATACTGAGGAGCTAGCAATACTTAGATTGGCCTCTCTAAAATCGACCCAGTCTCCACGCAGATAAGCTTTGGTATTGGTATAGTCCAACTTGGGCATATGCTATCTAAGACTCCCCTCAATTATCAGCTCCAGGAGTTCTGGGAATTCGATACCAACTGCTTCGGCCTGCCTGGGGAATAGGCTAGTATTTGTCATTCCCGGCAGCGTATTTAGCTCCAAGAAATATACCTCTCCATCTTTTACTAGAAAGTCTGTTCTGGAATATTGTTTACAGCCATGGGCAGTATGAACTGCAACTGCTTGGCTTTTAATTTTATCTGTTAGGGCTTGGGGGATATTAGCAGGAGTTACCCTTGTGGTATCGCTAGTTTTATACTTCGAATCAAAATCAAAAAGTTTATCGCCATTAACGACCATCTCGGTTATTTCTAGGGCCCGTGCGATACCATCGATTTCAATCACCCCACAAGTAAATTCTTGGCCCTTGATAAAGGGCTGTACTGCAATATGTTTTGAAAACTTCAGGGCACTTTCGATATTAGTGCGCAAATCAGACTCCTCCTGATTCAAATATACCCCAATGCTTGATCCTCCATCGGCTGGTTTTACAACTAGCGGCAGCCCAAGCTTTAGAGCGGATTTGATAATTTCCTCGCTATTTTGTGCCCAATCTTTATCCTCGAAATCTAATGTATCGATTGTTTTGAGCCCATGGCTTCTCACGACAGATTGGCTTACTATCTTGTTCATAGCACTAGCCGAGGCCTTGCTTCCGGAGCCAGTAAACCTAATGTTGGCATCCTCTAGGATTTTTTGCAGGGTGCCATCTTCACCAAAGGCGCCGTGCAAGCCATTAAATACCAGTCCGGGCTTCATAGCAATAAGTTGTTTTATTCCTTCATCCAAACCGAGCGTAGGCTTGGTGTCTTCGAAGTTTTTTCCAAAGCCCCACTTATTGCTAGGAGATATTAGGGCTAAAGTAACATCAAATTTTTTGACATCCAAGTATTTGAGAATATTTTTGGAGCTTGCTATGGATATCTCATGTTCTGAGGAAGGCCCACCAGCTACCAATGCGATTTTGAGTTTTGCCATTATAGCCCAAAAGCCTTTCGTTTTTTTCGCTTCCAGTCCTGACTCTGTCGAACCAGGATATCTTTAGGATTTAGGCTTGGATCAAGTAGTATGCGGGTAGCCTCTTCAGTAAAAATACCGTTTTGAGAGCCCTTAACTAGCACCAGGTCTTTCTTGCCGATAATTCTTTTTAAGAAATGCCCTGCTTCATAGGGGGTCTTAAATATTTTAATATCATCTGGGCTCATACCTGCGTCCTTTGCACCACTTACAGTGTGAACCTCCGCATTCTTACCTATCGTGACTAACATATCGGCTTTTTTAGCGGCATACTTACCTACCATGTAGTGTTCGGAGTCTGAGGCATCACCAAGCTCAACCATGCTGCCGAGAACTGCAATTCGTTTGCCAGCAGGAATTTCTGCCAAAGCATCTAGTGCCGAACAAACTGCCTTAGGGCTAGCATTATAGCTATCATCAATAATCCTACTGCCATTAACACCCGCCAAAAGCTTCATGCGGCCGTTAACACCTTCGATCCGAGACAGGCCCTTGGCAATCTTGCCACCAGGCATGCCCATTTTACTGGCAACCGACGCCGCGGCTAGTAGGCTACCGAGGTTGTGCTTTCCGATCATTTTGGTTGTTATTTCAAATTTGCCATCAGGCAAGCTCAGTTCAGCCACTAAATAACCTTTAAGGTTCCTGGATATACTCCCAAACCTAAAGTCACCATTTTTAAGACCAAAGCCCGTGGCTTTCTTGGTTTTTGAGCCTAGAGCTGCTAGTTCGGGCTGGTCAGCGTTATAAATTATATTACTAGCGCCGCTAGCTATCTTCCAGTTGTCATGAATTATTTTATCCATACTTATTGTCCACTCCAGATGGACTGGTGCTACAGCCGTGACAACCGAATATTTAGGCTTTATGAATTTCAATAATTTCAACATATCTTCGAGCTCATCATCAGCCATTTCTAAAACTACTGTATCGTAGGGGTAATTTTTGCTCATTGAGTTTATTTTTTGAAATATTCTGTGCCATCCTGTAGGGTCCCAAAGTGGGGTTGGTACCTTCAGCCCGAAAAAACTGAGAGGCAATCCGATATCGGTATTGTAGCTGTCTTCACTAAATCTTACTTGGTGCTCTGTACTGAGTAGTTTGCCGATTGCAACCTTGGTGCTGGTCTTGCCGACACTACCAGTAACTATAACAATTTCAAGTTTATGGGATTTTAATAAATTCTGGATTTTCTTAGCGAGCCGAGAGGCAATTAGTTTTTTCGGTATTTTTCTCATAGTTCAGATATTCTAACACAAAAGCGCTATTTTTTGCGCTTTTTTCTAGCCTTGGTGGTCTTTTGTTTTTTAGATTTTACGGTCATTTTTTTACGATGCCAAGCAGGCCCGTATTTGTCAGGCGGCAGATAAGCTCGGACAACACCAAATAGCACAAAAGCTGCCGCCGCATAATTAAGCTGCCGGACTTCAGACCAGACTGCAAAAGCCAGAATAAACATCGCGATGCCCATCGGTATGCCTGCCAAACCAATAACATAGTCTATATTGCGACCGACCAGAGGAAAAAAATGGTCGTCAGGGTCGGCCTTATGCTTGCCAGAAGTAACTTCGTAGCCAAACCAGAATAAAAATACTCCGAGTCCGAGCAGTACTAGTGCGATTATGCCTGTCATGCTTATTATTATAGCAAATAATTAGATTATTTATTAGAAATAAAAAAATCCTATTTACC
>JBAXMM010000010.1:0-15293 GCA_037134295.1 bacterium | reverse complement strand
TGGGGCTTACCTGAGCCAGTTTGGTAGCTTCGGCTCTGGCGACGGGCAGTTTAGCTACCCATACGGCATAACACTCGATGCTAGTGGCAATATCTATGTGGTGGATAGCTACAACAGCCGAGTGCAGAAGTTAAGTCAAAAAAAATATTTCGCTACTGGCGCTTATAGCCTGCCGATTGCTGCATTGACCTGCAGCACCACATACCACTATCGAGCACTGGCTACCAACCTAAATGGTACCTACTATGGTGGCGACCAAGCCTTCCGCACCGCGAACTGCAACGGTACTGCCGGTGGTAGCAACCTTGGGCCAGCTGGTGGGTCGCTATCAGTATCTGGTGGTGGTTTAGTTCAGCCAGCCGGTCCGGAGGGCTGGCTCCAGAGGCTTTTAGCTTGGCTGGCAAGCCTACCGCGCCTGCTCGTTATAGCGCTCCCCTACTTGCTAATATTGCTACTGCTCTGCCTCGGTTTGGTCTATGAACTGCGCGCCTACAAGCATTACCGCACCACGCTACGCTACACCGAGCTGACCGAACGCTACCAAAATCTTCAATTTGGTGGTAAGAACTTCATCGCCCTTGCCGGCTTTTACCTAGCAAAGCCCGCCAAAATAATTAGCGCCACTGTGGGGCTGTTGGTAACTGATAAAATATCTGCCCTATCCAAGGCCGACGGCATCAAGCAGGCAGTTGCTGGTATCAGAAAGCAATTCGCAAACCTTGCTGAGAGCTATGCTGCCTCGCCAGATACAAAACTAGCTGGGATCGACCAAAGCGCACTTAAAAATAGCGTGCGCTCGGCAAGCTTTAGCCCAGCCCTATGGCTACCAGTAATTAGCCTGGGGTTACTACTAATAGCGCTGGATTTTCTATTAGCCAGCACCAACATCTATGGTGTAAGGCCAATCTTTGTTGTCGTTCAGTTCGTTTTATTTGCAATCTGCGCTGGTTTCGTACAATTTAGCTGGCGGGGGCTGACCAAGATAAGCATTATCAGAAAACACCAAAACAAGCTGATGCAAGCCGAGCAACAGCTTATGGATCAAAAGATGAATGCGGTTAGTCTGGCTTCGATTGAGATTCAAAAAGAACTATCCGAAATCACACGCCTCTCGGCGGGATTTGCACACAAAAACCAGGCCAAAGACTTCGTGCAAGCGCTCGGGCTGCTGACTGGCATCGAAAGCTCGCTATTGCTTCTACAGAAGTTCTCGGTGGTGACGCCTTTTGAAAGCGTTAGCGCTAGCGACACTGAGGCTATCATTAAGACTATCTTAGATAGGCAGAAGACGACAATAAAAGCCAAGCGCCTGGCGGTCAATCAAAGCCTAAGCAATGAAATGAATATGGGTATAGACCATGCTGGGCTGGTTCTGCTGCTATCTACCGCAATTAATAATGCCATTAAGTTTAGTGGTAGCGGCAGCAGTATATATATTAGTGCTCAGAACACCATAGCGGGCACGCAGTTCGTGATTAGTGACGAAGGCAACGGAATTACCAAAAGCAATGTAGCTATGCTTATGAAGCCTTTCAAGCACGCTCTAGATGCCAAGCATTTTGACTACCAGGGAGTAGGCCTAGGGGCCTACTTGAGTCGTATCGTGATGGAGCAAATCGGTGGTCGAATAGAGATTATTACAGGCTCTACCACGGGTATGACGGTCAAGCTCGATATTCCGCGCGGGCACATCGTGGAGCCAGCTAGGGCGCCGATAGTTAAGCCTCCTAGTGCCAAGCCAAAACGAGTCAACAAATCTGTGGTGCATCTGGCCAAACCAAAAACAGCCTAGCAAGATATTCGGGGCTATCGTGCCCACCAAATTATTAGTAGGTATCAAAAAAAGACCATAAGGCTCATTGCAAGCTGCTGGTCTTTTTTTGGTGGAGCTGGTGGGAATCGCACCCACGTCCGCTAAACTTTTATAACATGATATCTACGAGTGTAGTTGGCCTGAATTTGTTTAACAAGCTCTCTAGCCATAAAAACCAACCCAAACGGCTAAGGCACTTGTTTGCTAATTGTAGTCTTATTCAACATCTAGCAAAAAATGTTGCTGCAACCTGATAAATGACGTCGATGACCTGCTATCAGGCATCAGAGGATCGACGGCTAATGACAATTAAGCAAAAGCTGGTGCGAGAGATGGTGCAGAAACTGCATTCACCAAACGCGATACAAAAGATTTTGCATTTGTAGTTTTTTGAGAACAGCTAACGTGTATTCTCAAACCGACTCGCAATCATATTTCAAGATTCAACGTCGAAGCTTGTCAGCCCCATAAGGACAAATTATAACATTTTTATAGTTATTATGCTAGTGTCTGCCTGCTGCTTGTCTTGCCGACACTGACCCCAAAGCTCAAGAAAGCATCGCTTTAATTTAATTTATCTTTTTTATTTAATTACCACTTTTGCTGCCAAAAGTGATATAAAACCAACCGACTGTGGCTCACTCCAATAAGCGCCCCAGGCTACCGAACAATCTTGATCCAGAATAAACTTGCCCTGATTGCTAGCGCTTCAGGGCTTCAAACAATCCTGGATAATGAGTAGTTCGTTAACCTGTTGCTTTCTGGGAGCTCGATGTCGGTGTAAGGCAGATAACAGAAAACAGAAGGCGGTGGGCATGTGCAGCAAAAGTGATGATTAATGAGATTAGTTAATGTTATTAGTTAATGAGATTTAGTTAAAATGACAATTATTATTGCGGTAGGTGTACTCTGTCTGTCTATCTATCTACCAGCTCGTGCTTTTTGAGCGTCACAAACTGACAAACGCCATAGACTGCAACCATTGCACCAGCTATGAGCAATACCGAGGACGGACTGATGAGATCGGCTGTAATGCCCGCAAGCAGCACTGGTAGAGTGGCGGCGAGGTTCATCATCATGTTGAGGGTACCAAATATCTTGCCACGTTCGTCGTCGGTGGAGTGGATTTGGAGCAAAGTCTGGGCAGATACTCCTATCATGGCATTGGCAAAACCCAGCCCAAATGCCAAGATAATGATGATGTAGGTGTAGAGCGGTGAGCCCATGTAGCTCTTGGAAAGGCCGATGCCAAATAACGATACTACTGCGATGACAATACCAAAGTTGATAAGCTTGGCCTTATGAACATTGCGAAATATTTGGCCTACTAGTACCGCCCCGACAATCATACCAACTGCAGTTGGCACAATTAGCTTGTAGCTTGTACTGGCGAGGCTTTGGTTGAATAACAAGATAGCCAGAGCTGGTGCGACGACTGCTATAATGCCAATCAACATCTGGCCTATTGTCAGGTTTATTATTGGAAATAGTAGAGCCGGAGTTTTGAGTATCTTATTGGTAGTCTGTCGAATTGTTACAAAAACATCATGATTGATAGTCTTAAAATCGAGACCTTTATGGTTAGCCCTAAGTTTAGGCAACCCTAGGCTCAAGAGCGCAGAGGTGGCAAATGCAAATGAGGTCGCCCAGTAGACCGAATTAGCACCCCAGGCAGAAATGATTGGTCCGGCCAAACTGTAGCCAAGTATGAAAGAGCTATATAGTGTGAATAAGAATAGCGAATTAGCAACAACTAAGTGCTTTTTATTGACTAGCTTGGGTAGTGCAGCCGATTCGGCCGGTGTAAAGAACTGCGAAAAAGTCGAAATTATAAATACTGTCAGATAAACAAACATCAGATTGGTTTCGAACAATAAAAAACACAGTACAAGAACAGCTCTAACAATATTTGTTATAACTAAGACTTTTTTGCGGTCCATGTGGTCGACATAGGCACCAGCCAGGACTGCAAATATAATCGACGGTACGCCAAATGATAATATCAGCAAACTAACAGATATATTGGCGTATTTGGTATTAGCTGAAAGCTCAAAAACCCTGATTATCAGGGCAAAATTAAGTAGGTTGGCGGCTAATTGCGAAAACAGCTGGGCCAGCCAGATTTTGAGGAAGTTGCGGTTAGTTAGAAGACTTTTGTACATGCTTATTTTGAACCTATATTAGCACGAATCTTGGGCTGATTGATAATTTGCAAAATGACATCGGCAGTTTTTTGGGGCTCTTCGAGCGGGAAAAGATGTCCGAAGCCATCAAATTTTAGTAGCTTGATTTTCGGATTAGTGATTTTAGATTCAAGATGCTCGATATTGCCAAGCTTGTCTTTGCCACCGTAGACAATGGTGGAGTCTAGAGTCAGTTGGTCGAGAAGCTTGACGACTGGCAGGCTTGGCAGGTCGGCAGCTATTTCAGTGGCCACTCGCTTCGATACTTTACGCGTGGCAATTTGGCCCTGGCGGAGCAACCGGGCCTTGAGCTCGGCGTTGTTAGAAACAAAAAGCATTTTGGCTGATGCTCGATTATAAAAATTACTAGCTAGCACTTTCTGGCTGAGTGGTTCGGGGGTCATTCTAATAGTATGATACGCAGCCCTTGACGCCAGATGAGCAAAATTGCGCTGATGCTCGGGATAAGGTGCCAGCAAAATTAGCTGGCGGACCGCCCTGCTATCTAGGTATGTGACCGCATACTGCAAACAAACTAGGGATCCATAGGAGTGGCCGGCCAAAACTGCCGATTTGATATCGAGAGCCTCAATAAAGCTAGCCAAAAACCGAGCATGAGACTTGGCGTTATGCTCGGACTTTAGAATATCAGACGACCCATGGCCGGCTAAGTCGGGAATGATGACGCGATAACCCTTGAGACGACGGCCTAGATCAAGCAAACCAGTGTGGTCGCCCATTATTCCGTGTACCAGAATTATTGTCTCGGATTGGCTCGGATTAAGCTGGGCATAACTGGCTTGACGGCCTTCAATGGATATTTGTCTTATCATTATTAGGGTATTATATCTGGATTTAGAGCTTCTGTACAAAAGTTTTAATAATTTTGATTATTAAGGCATAATAGAGTTATGAATATACTGTTAGTTACAGAGAGCTACTGGCCGAATGCCGATGGAGGAGCCCTTTTTGAAAGACGCCTGGTGCAAGGGCTAATTAGCAAGGGGCACTCGGTGAGTGTCTGGGCGCCGTCTAAGAACTTCACGAACTATCTGGAGCAAGACGATAGCTATACTATCTACCGCGAGCGAGCCGTGACGATGCCGTTCAATAAAAAATACAAGGTCACACTCTTCCCGTGGGTACATACCAAAAAAATATTTAAGCTGGTTAAACCAGACGTCATTCATATACATAATCCAGCCCTACTAGGTAGAACGGCCATAAAATACGCCAATCGTCATGGTATACCGGTACTGACCACCAACCATCTGATGCCTGAAAATGTTTTGCTTAATATCAAGGGCAGCAGCTGGTACTATGGCTGGTTTTATAAGCGTTTCTGGAGTTATTTAGTAAAGTTTTGTAACCGCGCCCAATTCGTGACAACCCCTACCCCAACAGCATTGGCTTTTCTTAAAAAATACGGGCTTAAATCTCGCTCGGAGGCTGTCACCAATGGTGTTGATACTGCTGTTTTTAGGCCTATGCCACACGACAAGGCAATTGCTAAAAAATACGGTCTAGCCGATAAGCCTACATTGCTTTATCTGGGTAGAGTCGATGGTGAAAAAAGGCTAGACCTAATAATTAAGTCTTTGCCGGAAGTCTTAAAGCATAGCGACTGTCAGCTAGTGATAGCGGGTTTCGGCAATGCCATGGAAGATCTAAAGCAGCTTTGTGCACGAGAAGGCGTTGCGCAGAATGTAATATTTACTGGCTTCATAGACGAAGCTGACAAGCCCAAGATCTATAACCTTTCGGATGTTTTCATTATCAGCTCACCAGCCGAGCTGCAGAGCATCGTAACTCTTGAGGCTATGGCCAGTGCCAAGCCAGTCATAGCGGTCGATGTAGCGGCCCTCCACGAGCTAGTACAAAACAATAAAAACGGCTATCTTTTTGATGAAGATAACTATAAAATGTTAGCTCAGAAGATAATTTTGCTAATTGGCAATGCAGCAAAACTAAAAGAGTTCGGTCAAAAGAGCCTAGATATTATTATGAAAAAACACACCACTCAAATTACTTTTAATCGCTACGAATCCATACTCGAGGAAATATCCAGATGAAAATTGGTTTTTTTACAGACCGCTACTACCCTCAAGTCGATGGAGTTGCGGTTTCGGTAGAACTTTTTGCCAAAGAGCTGATTGCACTCGGTCATGAAGTAGTGATATTTGCCCCCCAGTCGGCCGACAAAAAACAGGTCGACCCTGCTTACGTAGTGCGCTTCAGATCTTTTCCAAGCATCTGGTACGAGGACCACCGGGACACTATGCCCTTTACTCCGGCCATCATCAAACAAGTGCGCTCGCATAACCTTGATATTATTCATATACATACACCAGCTCAGATAGGAATATTGGGAATGCGCATAGCCAAAGAAGATAATATTCCGGTAGTATCGACCCATCACACCGACATCGATCAGTATGTGCGAGTTTATAAAAAAATGATGATTGGCGTATTACTCGGTATCCTGGTAGCGCCAGCGCTGCTAAAGTCTGCCGACAAATACAAAGAATTGCTCCCCTATTTGAAGCCAAACCGGTCGATTAAAACATGGAATCGCAAACTAATCCTAGAAAGTGTCGGTATTTTTTATCAAAACTGCGATGCCGTTATAGCACCTTCATTAAAAATGGTACGTTCTTTAAAAGATTATGGTAATTTTAACAACGTTCATGTCTTACCGACTGGCATAGACCTCCAAGAACTAAATATTAAAACTGATTTTGAACCAAGACGCTACTATCAAATAGATTCTGACAGCCCTCTTTTGCTGTTTGTTGGTAGGCTCGGCAAGGAAAAAAATATTCAGCTGATTATCCGTAGTATGCCCAAAATACTAGAGCACCAGCCGGATACAAAGCTAGTTATAGTGGGTGATGGTCCATATAGCGAAGAGCTCAAGGAATTAGCTGAGTCAGTAGGGGTTAGACAAAATATTGTGTTCACTGGAATGCTGGATAGAGCCAAGACCTTTGCTTGTTTTAAAGCGAGCGACATATTTTGTTTTGCATCTTTGACCGACACTCAAGGCCTGGTTCTCAATGAAGCCGCCATAGTATCTAAGCCTATTGTATTTCTAGACCCCGAGATTTCACCGCTAGCAGAAGACAAAGTAACCGGAATACTAGCAAAAAATACCACTACTAGCTTTGCAGCTGCCTGTAATAAGCTGCTTAATGACAAAAATAAGGCTACAGCCTACGGCAAAAAAGCAAAACAAATTGCGATGACTATCACAATAGACAAACAGGCCAAAAAACTACTCAAGATCTACTCTGATATTATTTAGTACTGTTAGTAATTATATAGCTTTAGCCCCAAAATCTTGGTAACATAAGAGGTATGAGTTCATCGGAAAACAAATCTCAATCATCTGATAATTTCCACCAGCGTGCTAAACATTCCACCAAGCCTGCTAAGGTTAGTCTTGATGATTCTTTTGAAAATTTTGTGACTTGCGAGATAGATACCGAGCAGGTAAACCCCGACGACGCCTGGCAATGTAAGCCCATCATGCTAGATATCGAGGGTGTCGAGACCGAAATTAGGCGCGATTACTTGTTCGATGAGTATGTAATAGTGTCTCCGGGTCGTGGCAAAAGACCCTACGATACTAGCAAAAATCGCCATCCGCTAATCGAAACTGCTGATAGCCCGAATCTCGATAAAGAAAAAGAAGTATATAGCATCAAAAAGGACGGTAACTGGCTCGTGAAGGTCGTCAAAAACAGGTTCTCGGCACTGACAATGGATAACCCGAAATCTCATGGCAGCCAGGAGCTGGTAATTGATACTCCACTTGCCAATATGCCTTTCTCGAGGCTATCTTTGGTACAAATTGAGCTAATCCTGAAGGCCTACCAGATGAGGACTGCAAATTTGCTAAATAAAGAAGGCATTGCCTATGTCTTAATTTTCAGAAACGACGGTTTTGAGGCCGGAGCTAGCTTGGCGCATGCTCACAGCCAAATATTCGCGATGCCGATTGTTCCAAAGCGATTCCAGGAGCATTCTAACCATATCGAAGAATACTACTTAGATAAAAAGAAGGAGCCGATTGACGATATTATTTCTTTCGAGCGGAATCAAAAAAAACGCGTCATAACAGAGGATGAGCATTTTTTTATTATTTGTCCATATGCCTCGCAGTACCCCTTTGAGGCTTGGCTAATACCTAAGCAGCACGTTGTGAGTTTCGACAAATTCAGTGCGTCTCAACTAAAATCTTGTGCCCACCAGCTCAAACATCTAACTCAAAAGCTAACTGGAGCCCAGATTAGTTACAATTTTTTTATCGAGAATGGCGTAAGCCCCCACCATCGCTGCATCATTAAGCTATACGGCCGAAGCAACATCTGGGGTGGATTCGAAGTTTCGACGGGAATGGTCATAAATACAGTGGCACCCGAATCGGCTGCCATATGGTACCGCTCCTCCAAGTAGTACAAAGGTCATAATTCTTATGCTTGCTTTTCGCTTTTTGTTTGTATAATATGATGTAGAACAAGGGGGTTGTTGTAAATGCTAGCCAAGGTAAATACTATTACTAATATCGGTCTTGACTGCCAACTAATCGAAGTTGAAGCCGATATGAGCAATGGCTTGCCTGGCTTTATTGTAGTCGGTCTGGCCAATAAGGCCGTCGATGAAGCCAAAGAGCGAGTCCGGTCGGCTATTAAAAATTCCAGCCTAAATTTACCACCACGCAGAATTACGCTTAACCTAGCTCCCGCCGACTTACCCAAAAATGGCTCGGGCTTTGATCTGGCAATGGCGGTTAGCTTGCTTGTTGCAAGCAAGCAGGTTGGGCCCATACCAGCATCTTCGGCCTTTTTAGGCGAATTAGGTCTCGATGGCTCCATGAGGCCCATCAATGGTGCCCTGTCGGCTGCCCAGGCCTGCAAAGAAAATGGTATCACCGACTTATTTGTATCGGCAGCCGTGGCCAGCCAGGCAGCGCTAATTAATGGAGTCAATATCTACCCAGTAGAGTCACTTGTCGACATCTACAAGCATCTGATCGGAGAGAAGTTGATTATCTCGCTTCCACCAACCCCCATTAATGCCAAGCAAGCTCAAGCCGAAGTCGATATGAGCGAAGTCTATGGACAAGATCAAGCCAAGCGGGCCATCGAGATAGCCGCTAGCGGAAACCACAATATTTTGCTGAGCGGGCCACCCGGGTCTGGCAAATCAATGCTGGCAAAATCACTGGTTGGACTTTTGCCTGCCCCCAGCTACGAGGAGTCCCTTGAGATTACCAAGATACATAGCCTAGCAGGACAAAACAGCCAAGGCATTATATCTACTAGACCGTACCGAAATCCGCATCACACCGCTAGCAACATAGCCCTAATTGGTGGTGGGCAGTGGCCAAAGCCAGGTGAAATCAGCTTGGCTCATCGTGGAGTGCTGTTTCTAGACGAGATACCGGAGTTTGCCCGTAATGTACTCGAGGTTCTGCGTCAGCCTCTAGAGGAGGGTTGCGTAACAATTGCTCGTGCAACATCGTCTCAAAGCTATCCGGCTCGTTTTTTACTGGTAGCAGCCCAAAACCCCTGCCCTTGTGGCTATGCTGGCGACCAAGAATCTATCTGTAGCTGCTCGCCCTCTCAGATTCAGCGCTATAGCAATAAAATATCGGGGCCCCTGCTTGATAGATTGGATCTTGTCGTCAATGTCGGACGAGTCAAAAGATCACAGCTAATTAATGCTGAGGCTTCGGAATCAAGCCGAGACGTCCGCAAAAGGGTCGCCAAAGCTCGAGCGATTCAGACAAAAAGGTTTGTAGATGAGTCTATCAAAACCAATAACGAGATGAACAATAAGCAGATTCAAAAATTCTGTGCACTAGAACCAAATGCCAAACAGCTACTAGAACAAGCCCTGACTAGCCTCAAGTTGTCGGCTAGAGCCTACATGCGGGTGCTAAAAGTTAGCCGTACTATAGCTGATCTGGAGTCGACTCAAGATATTGAACCAAAACACATTGCAGAAGCACTGCAATACCGAATATAGAGCCTGGTGATCTATATTTTAATCTTGATAATTCCGTAGAACGAGTCTGAAATCGCGCGATTAGACATCAGTAGCATCAAAACTGCAAAAACAGCAATGATAGTTGCTAGCAATACTAGGCTATAAGTTACATCTGCCATTACAATCTTATTGGTTTTATTTTTAGGCTCTTTTGGTATCGGCTCGTTGGCTTCAATTTTTGTCTTGAGCTGCGCAGTCAACAGACTAGATGTGCTTAAATCAGTTGCTTTATTGGGCTTTGCGGCTATAGTTGTGTTTTTTACTACATTACTCTTGCGGCTACTTTTGCTTTTCTTATGTTTCTTGCGTTTCGACATCTACATGACCTCCTATTAATTACTACCATTGTAATACCTTTAGTCAAGAGTTGCCAAGCTCCCTATCTATAACTATAATGATGTACTAGAAAGAAGGCTATGGAAATAATTTTGTTTATTCTATTCTTAATATCCGCAGGGCTGGCCGGATATACACTTTGGCAACAGATTGACCTGCAGAAAAAGTATGGGCAGTTTCTGAAGGGTGCCGAAGCCAAAAACATCGAGGATGCTATTAAAGGCTTTGCTGAAGATACCAATAAGGCTTTATCACAAATAGATGAGCTGGCTGGTTTTGCGGCCAAAATGCACAATACCCAGCAGCTGGCTATATCTAAAATTGGGCTGGTGCGCTTTAACCCATTTGGTGATACCGGAGGAGACCAAAGCTTTTGTATCGCCCTTCTCGACCACACCGACAGCGGTATTGTTATATCGGCAGTACATGCCAGGTCAGGCACTCGAGTTTATGCTAAGGACATCGTTGAGGGCAAATCCCAGCACAACCTGTCGAAGGAAGAATCCAAGGCTTTGGTTGATGCAGCTAAATTAAAGAGCAAATAAATGATTGAGCACGCCAACAAAGGGCATATATCGGACTTGGTTGGCTTTTCGGGTTTTTATATTGGAGCCGAGGTATCTGCAATTGGCGATATTAAGAGCGAAGAGGATGTTTTTGTTGATGGTAGCTACAAGGGCAGTATCAAGACCACTGGGGCAGTAGAAATAGGTAAAAATGCCAAGATTACCGGCTCAATAGAAGCCCGTTCGGCAATAATTGAGGGCCAGCTCAAAGGCTCTGTTTTGGCACTCGATAATGTTTATATAGCCGGCTGTGGCGAGCTATCAGGCAGTGCCGAAGGCAAGAGTGTAAGTATAGATTCTGGTGCATTAGTAAAAGCGCGAATAGATTCGGGTAAAAATGTATAAGTACGTCCAAAATAGTCTTTCCAGAACTAAAATCGACGAACAGCTGGCCGTAAAGATGCATAGCGAACTAGCAAAAAACCGAATCGACTCAGAATTTATAACTTTTAGCTCCGAGAGGGAGCTCTCGGCATTGCTAGAATCACTGGTAAAATCGAGTGCCACCACTATTGTAGTGGTTGGTGATGATTATGACTTCAATATTTTTGTCGGCATGATTGGAAAAATCGATTCTGCCACCGCAATAGGCTATTTGCCAATTACCAAATCAAAAATAGCTAAAAATCTACAAATCAATAACTGGCTGGATGGTATAAGAGCGCTTTCGCAGCGTAAAATTACGGAAAAAACCATCTACTCCATTGCTAACAGGTATTTTTACGACGAAATCTACTTGACCACTCCTCCACCCGATGACTCCAACTCCAAGGCTATAAAAATAAAGACCGAGAATAGTCTAGAGCTAACTTTGCCAACAGGTACAATTAGGTTTGAAAATCTCAATGAGGACCATTATTTTAACAACGCACCGATCCAAGTAAATGCTTACCTTCCTGGCGAAATTATCACATCCAAGAGTAGCTTAAAATCTAAAATTATGAATGTTTTCGACAAGAAAAATCAAAACCATGGCAAACTGATGCTCAGCCTACATTCCAAGATATTCAATTTGGAGGGAGCTGATAATTTTGTAGATAATTTGGGCAGAAAATATAAGAATATCGTAGTGATTGGTAAAAATAACAAAAAAATTAGGTTAATTTCAAAAAAAACTAACCAAAAATCTAATTAAAATGTCCTCCCTCAGCGATACTTGCCAATCGAGAAATTTCATGCTATTATTATTCCGAGCTTTTATGGAGATATCTAAATAAAAAAACGACTCAGGCTTAATCATCAAATATCGGCGTCTACCGTTAGATTACTTGATGCTGAATCCAAGCAAATCGGGGTTGTACCGATCTCGGAAGCCCTAAATATAGCCCGAGATCAAGGTTACGACCTAGCAGAGATATCACCCGACGCGGATCCTCCAGTTTGTAAATTGCTCGATTGGGGTAAATACCTTTACGAACAAGACAAGCAAGCCGCCAAGAACCGTAAAAAGCAACGCACCATCGAAGTCAAGCAGGTCCGTATGGGCCTCAAGATAGGACAACACGATATCGAAGTAAAGCAACGGGCCGCGCGTAAGTTTTTAGAAGCTGGCGACAAAGTGAAGCTAACAGCTCGCTTTAAGGGCCGAGAAATGGCCCGACCAGATTTAGGACAAGTAGTTCTGATGAAGTTTTTTGAAGGCCTAGCTGATATCGCGATTATTGAGCAATCCCCTTCGATGACTGGCCGAGATATGTCGTTGGTTATAAACCTTTCCAAGCAGGCCTCAGCACTATCAAAGCAATCTGACTTAAAGGAAAAAGAAAATGCCCAAGATTAAAACAAGCAAAACCACAGCTAAAAGATTTAAAATTACCTCAACGGGCAAAATAATGCGCCGCAAGGCTACTCGTGGGCATTTAAAAACCAAGAAGTCGGCTGCCCGCAAGCGAGCTTATACAATCGAGCACCCAGCTTCTGAGGCTGATGTTAGAAATATTAAAAAGGCATTAGGAGTCTAATATGAGAGTAAAACGCGGAGTCGCTGCCAGAAAAAGACACAAAAAAGTACTGAAGCTAGCCAAGGGCTATTCAAAAAGCCGTAGGAGTTCATTTAGAAAAGCTAACGAATCTGTAATTAAAGCTTTGAGCTACCAATACAGAGACAGGCGCAACATGAAAAGGGATTTGCGTGGATTATGGATTACCAGGATATCAGCCGCTGCTAAACTCAATGGAGTAAGTTACTCGACCCTAATTGCAGGGCTCAAGAAGTCTAATATCGAGCTAAACCGCAAGATGCTTTCAGAGATTGCTATTGCACAGCCAAAAGCTTTTGAAGAAATAGTGAAAGCCGCCAAGTAGCCAGCACAAATTATAATCAAAAAAAGCTCCCCATAATTAGGGAGCTTTTTTTGATTAGTAGAGCCTGAGATTGTAAATTCATAATGACTTCAGAGCCTGTATAGGGTGCTTCCTGGCGGCCTTTACGGCAGGGGCTGTTCCGAATACGACTCCGATCAATAAACTCGCTCCTAGTGCAGACATAAGCGCTATAGGGCTATAAACTGGGGTGATATGGGCAAACTTCGCTATGACTAACCCAGCAAGGTACGATGCCAGGACTCCTATCACTCCCCCGATTAAAGAAATTATTATTGATTCGGTCAGAAACTGCCCCATGATATTACCAAAAGTGGCGCCCATGGCCTTGCGAATTCCGATCTCTTTGGTTCGTTCACTGACAGTGACCAACATTATGTTCATTATACCTATACCTCCTACAAGCAGGCTGATTGCTGCAATGGCAACAACAAAAGTAGTCAAAATATCCAGGATGCTATTAAAGGTACTAAGTAGCTCTTTTTGAGTGAGGACGCTGAAGTCGTCAGCTCCAGAGTGGTTAGACCGAATCGACTGCTCGAGTGAGGCTTTGACTTTTTCGACATTTTTTTCACTATCAACCTCTGCTATGACTCTAAAAACATCATTCTTGCCTGTTAGTTTAATTGCGGAGTTGGTGGGTATTATTACGATGTCATCCCCATTTGCTCCAAGACTTATGCCTGAATCTGACTTTTGTATAACCCCGGACACCAAGAACTGCTTGCCCCTGAGGGTAATGGGCTTACCAATAGGATCTTCGCTTCCAAACAGGTTCTGCTTAGTATCAGAACCGATAACCGCTACAAATTTTGAATCAGTATTGTCAGAATCGCTAAAGAAACTTCCTTGCGCAGTCTTTAATTGTCGAATATTAAAGTAACTTGGTGTAGTAGCTATTACAAAGGCACTATTGCTAACAGCTTGGTCTTTGCCCACCGAAGATGATATCAGGCCAAATGCTGCCGAACTCACTACGTTAGGGTCAGTTTCGATTGTTTTAACATCGGCCTCAGTCAGGGTGCTGGTTCCGATACCACTGGCAATATTGATACCTGAGCTTTTTTGCTGTTTTGTGTCGCCGTTTGAAGTAGACTGGGCTAGCTTACCAGAGGTAATGGTCAGTACATTCGTTCCTAGGTTAGATATCTGACTCTCTACCTCGGCCTTAACACCGTCGCCTACACCAACCATTACCAGGACCGCAAAGACTCCAATCACAACCCCAACTGCCGTCAAAGCTGATCGAAGTTTGGCTGATTTGATAGAAAGAAAAGCATTTTTGATATTCTGCCAAATCATTTCTTAACCTCTTTCTCGGTTAGTAGTCCGTCTCGGACTTCAACAACTCGCGAGGCGTAATGACTCAACTCGGGGTTGTGAGTCACCAAAATGATGGTCACTCCACTGCTATTGAGCTTTTTTAATAATTCCATGATTTCTATACCCGTCTTGGTATCTAGGTTGCCAGTTGGTTCGTCTGCCAATATCAGGCTGGGCTTATTGATGAGCGCCCTGGCAATCGCAGCACGCTGCACCTGGCCACCACTAACTCTATTCGGCTTACTGTCGATCTTGTCTAATAGCCCTACTTCGCTTAAAACTTCTCTTACTCGGCGTTTTCTTTCGGATGTTTTGATTTTCTCGTAGACTAGTGGCAGCTCCACATTCTGCATAATACTAAGGCGTGGTAGCAAATTGAAATTCTGGAATATAAAGCCGATACGGTCCCTTCTGAGCTTTGCTAAGTCCTTATCGCTAAGGGTATTGGTATCGACACCATCAAGCATGAAGTCGCCAGCTGTTGGCCTGTCGAGTAAACCAATAATATTCATAAGCGTCGACTTGCCCGAACCAGATGGACCCATAACCGCTAAGAACTCGCCGGCTTTTACCTTGAGTTCAACTTCCTTTAGGGCATCATAAATTCCTGCCTCATCATCGTAACGCTTGGCGATTTTAGTGAGCTCTATAACAATTTCTGATTTATTTTTTTCCATAGACTAAACTTAAGAATAC
>JBAXMM010000009.1:0-15730 GCA_037134295.1 bacterium | reverse complement strand
CTTGGGTTTCACGAGCCTTGGCATCCTGAACTTCAGGAGGAGCAAGGTCGGGGCGGGCATAACCGCCATAGTTGGCCCAGGTACCTAAGTTGTACTGGTAGGCACCAAAGTAACCGTTACCAGTGTTGGTGTTGTAGTTACCACCAGCTTCACAGAAACGCAACTGAGCCCAAACATCTTCACCACCTATTACCAATTTGGCTCTAGGGGCAGATGCAACAGCTCGAGCGGCCTTAGCGGCAGCGTCGGCTTGGGCCTTTGCTTCTTGAGCAACACGAAGGGGCTTAACGACGGCCTCATCGAACGAGGCACGTTGGTCTTTCAGCTCCAAGGTGAAGGTACTGGTATTAAGGTTCAGATTGTAGTTTTGTTTTATCCCATTCTCAGTCTGGCTAGCAGCCAAGGCTGGTTCGGCAATAGGTACTTGTATGGGGTTGATTGCCTGTTGCAATACCACGAAAGTGGCAAAAGCAGCGATATATATGTTACGCATATTTTGTAGAAGGCTATTCCGAACCGGAAATCGCCTAAAAAAAGTAGCTCCTGTTTAATGTTCTAATGTTTGGCGCTCAATTTAAAAGAGACCGCTTTAAGGGCCTCTTAATTGAACGGGCATATTATAACAAGCATAAGCTTATTTGTCAAGGGTATTTGGGTGCCAGGTGCTTATTTTACAGGTGTAGGGTTATTTTACCCTTATGCTTGACAGTTTCAAAACGGGGTAATATTCGCGTATATTTTAATCTTTACAGACAAAATTACATATGTTATAGTTGTGGTCGTTTTGTACCCAATACAAAAAGAGGAGATAAGAAATGGCACGAGCCACAATCTCGGCGGGACTGCCCGCTGCAGGAAAGACCACCTGGATGCGTAAGTACGCATCCGAGTCGAATGCGCTCTACCTGAGCGCGGACGAGGTCCGAGAGGAACTGCACGGTGATGCTAGCATCCAGGGCGATCCTAGCTACATCTGGAGCGTGGTGCACCAGAGGGCTCAAAACCACCTTTTGGACGGTGGTGACGTTGTGATCGATGGCACCTTCGTAAAGCGTGTGGATCGCGTTCGTTTGCTTCAGGCTCTCGAGAAGTCTGACTGCATCGAGTTGCGCTGGTTCACTACTCCGCTTCAGGTTTGCTTGGAGCGCAACCGTAACAGGCAGCGCCAGGTGGCAGAGCACGCGTTGCGGCGTATGGCTCGTCAGTTCCGTGAGACGCCCCCAGTGATCACTGAGGGATTCACACGGATCATCCTTGTACCCTAGTCCCACTCACCATCGCTGCTTTAGCTAGGGATGGTGCCTACCAGGGTCGCAGTGTAATGAAGAATGAATACCAAAAAAGCTCTATGCGATTGCATGGAGCTTTTTTACTAGCGCTTATTTTGGGCTTTTTTGCGTTCGTGCGAGCTGAGGTATTTTTTGCGGATTCTAATGCTATCAGGTGTAACTTCTAGTAGTTCGTCGTTTTCGATAAAGTCGATAGCTTGTTCAAGGCTGAGGTTGGTATATGGAGCCAGCTTAATCGCGTCATCAGATCCGGAAGCACGAACATTAGTTAGCTTCTTTTCCTTCGCGACGTTGATTTCCATATCTTCAGTTCTGGTATTAAGGCCTATTACCATACCAGCATAAACCTTCGTTCCTGGAGCGATATAAGCCGTTCCACGAGCCTCAACGGTCTGTAGGCTATATGGAGTGGCGGTACCCATTTCGGCTGCGATTAGAGCCCCTTTTCGGAGTTGCTGGAGTGCTGGAGTAATTGGCGCGTAGCCTGTCGATAAGCTGTTCATAATAACGGTACCCTTGGTGGCAGTTAGCAGTACATTGCGTAGTCCAAGTAGGGTTCGGGTTGGTAGTTCATAAACCAGCTCAGTAGTGTTCTTGGTGGTTGGGCGTTGGTCTTTAATAATAGCTCGGCGCTGGCCTAGCTCGCTCTGTATGACACCGGCGTATTCGTCTGGCACTTCTACAGTTAGCTCCTCGATAGGTTCGAGGGTTTGGCCATCTTCTTGTTTGGTAATAACCTGAGGGCGACCAACTTCGAGCTCAAAGCCTTCGCGGCGCATCGTCTCGATAAGCACCGACAGGTGCAATTCGCCTCTTCCAGATACCAAAAACTGCGTGTCGCGCTCATCGACGAGCAAACCAACATTGGTTTCGAGCTCTTTGTGCAGGCGAGCGGCAATCTGGCGCGAGGTGGTCAGCGAGCCTTCTTTACCAGCAAAAGGTGAAGTGTTGGGGCCAATACCAATTTGCAAGGTAGGAGGAGCAATTTGCATCATCGGCAAAGCCTCAGGGTTGGTTGGGTCTGCCAATGTGGTACCGATTGAGGCAATATCAATACCTGTAAGCGAGATGATATCGCCAGCGTTGGCTTGGGCTACTTCGACCCTGTTCAGGCCGTCATTGACAAAAACCTTGTCGACCTTGGCCTTTACTGGCTTGCCATCGGCGTTGATTACGACTATAGCTTGACCAGGCTTAACAACACCTCGGCGTACTCGTCCGATGCAATATTTGCCTTGGTAGCTATCCCAATCCAAAGCTGTAACGAGCATCTGGAAGGCAGCATCGACATCGGCCTGAGGGGCAGGGATGTGGTTTAATATAGCCTCAAAGATTGGTGTCAAATCGGCCGTAATTGTCATATCCTCTGGTATTTCGCTCCAGGCTACGCCGTCTCGTCCGATGGCGTAATAAAACGGAAAGTCTAGCTGGTCGTCGGTCGTTGCAAGGTCCAAAAAGAGGTTACTTACTTCGTCCTCAACATCTTTAATGCGCGCGTCACGTTTGTCGATTTTGTTAATAACTACAACGGGCTTTAGTCCGAGTTCGAGGGCTTTTTGAAGCACAAATTTGGTTTGTGGCATGGGGCCCTCTTGGGCATCGACAATCAGCAGCACACCGTCGGCCATATTTAGGGTTCGCTCTACTTCTCCTGAGAAATCAGCGTGGCCTGGTGTATCGATAATGTTAATTTTGGTATCACCGTACTGCACTGCTGCTTGTTTAGCGGAGATGGTAATGCCTCTCTCGCGCTCCAAATCGCCAGTATCTAAAATAGTAGTTTGGCTCATTTCGGCTTGGTTATCGCGAAAAGAGTTAGATTGCTTCAAGAGGCCATCTACTAGAGTAGTTTTACCATGATCAACATGGGCAATGATTGCGATATTTCGGATGTTGTTTGGATTAGTCATAATATTTGAGTGTTATCCTATAATTTGTCAGTAATAAATGTGTAGTTAAAAAATATCTAGTGAAAAATAAAAGCCCCGACATAGGGCTACCTAATATTTTTATAACTATAGCATAAAAGTTATCTGGTGTCGAGTACTTTTTGGTAAATATTGCAATATCGATTTTGGTGTGGAATAATCGCTATCACTGATCCGCCAAAATGTAAGGGGAGTCAAGTTGCTAATAGCATCTTTACAAGAGGGAGATTGGAAGTACCTGGCCATAGTTGTTTTGGTGTCGATTGCCTTTGTACTGCTGTGCAGGCTGATACCGTGGGACGACGAAGATAATACCGACAACGATTAAGGATGGCGACTTTTAACAAATAAGCCAATCAGCAACCACCTTAAAAAACCAAATACCATACTGGCTAAATTCGGCCACATTTAATACGTACATAGCCCTTCGAGATTCGAGGGGCTATTATTTATTTGCCCTTACTGGCTTTTGCCGAGAGCAACCTCGGCTGGTACAATGGGTGTTATGCGCGAAATACTAAGAATCGTTAGATACTCACTAAAACTCTGGCCCTACTATTTGGCAATCACTTTTTTTGTTGTTGTTTTGGCGGTACTAAACTTGGCCACGCCGTTTTTGACCAAGGGTTTAATAGACGGCCTGACCACAAAATACTCCGGTGGCAGTGTTGATTTTAGCTACTTTTTAATGCTCTTGGGGCTGATGTTTTTGGCTAATGTGGCCATCACGCTACTATCTAACATCAATGGTTTTATTGGCGACAATATGTCGGTCAAGCTCAATAGCCTGCTATCGAGCCGTTACTTTGAGCACCTAATGAGCCTACCAGTGGGATATTATGACAACGAGCTGACAGGCAAAATCACCGCCCGACTGGAACGCTCCATATCTACTATCAGTACCCTAATGCAAACGCTAGGCAATAATTTTGTGCAGTTCTTCCTAACCACAATTGTGACGCTAGTGGTGATATCGCTATATTCTTGGCCGGTGGCGCTGATGCTGGTCGTGATATTCCCAACTTATATCTGGATTACCCACCTCTCAAGCAAGTCGTGGCAGAAGACCCAAGAGGGCATCAACGCCGACCTCGACAAAGCCAATGGCCGATTTATCGAGAGCATTGCTCAGGTTCGGGTGGTTAAGTCTTTCGTGACTGAACTACGCGAGGTTAATTTTTTTAAGTCCAAGCGAACATCAATCGAGCGCCAAACCAAGATTCAATCGAACCACTGGCACAAATACAATGTAATCAGGAGGATCATACTCAATGTCGTTTTTTTTGGTATCTACCTAATCATTATTTGGCAGGCCTACATCGGCATGTATGGTCTAGGTACCGTAGTGCTATTAATTACACTGGTCCTGCAGGCCGAGTTCCCGCTTTTTGGCAGTAGTTTTATCATCGACGCTCTGCAAAGAGCTAGTTCTGGTAGTAAGGACTATTTTGATGTTATGAATAAAAAAGCTGATATCGTCGATAGCGTTGACGCCAAGAAGCTGCGCGTTAAAGACGGCAAAGTTGAGTACCAGGATGTTAATTTTTCTTACGATAAGAAGGGCAATCGAGTTCTAAGTGATATTAGTTTCACAATCGAACCTGGCAAAAAACTAGCTTTGGTCGGAGAATCGGGCGAAGGAAAAACTACATTGGCTAACCTCTTGTTGCGCTTTTACGATCTAAATAGCGGGCAAGTATTGGTCGATGGCCAATCCATAGCTGGCGTTACTCAAAATAGCTTACGCGAATCAATAGGCGTAGTGTTCCAGGAGCCGTTGCTGTTTTCTGGTACGGTGCGCGATAATATCGCCTATAGTAACCCAAAGCTAAAGGACTCCGAAATAATAGCTGGTGCTAAGGCCGCCAATGCTTACGGCTTCATCAAGAAGTTGCCCGGTGGCCTCGATACCGAAATCGGCGAGCGTGGGGTAAAGCTCAGTGGTGGACAAAAACAGCGCATCGCGATAGCTAGGGCGATCGTCAAAAACCCCAAGATACTAATCCTAGACGAAGCTACTAGCAGCCTCGACAGCAAGGCCGAGCACGAAGTTCAGCTTGCATTAGAGCACCTCATGAAAGACCGCACCACGCTGATTATTGCCCATCGACTCAGTACAATATCTGGAGTCGATACCATAGTTGGACTAAAAAACGGCCAGGTAGTCGAGGTTGGCTCGCCAGATGAACTGGCCAAAACTGATGGCATTTACGCCGAGCTACTGAAACTCCAAACCCTCGGACAAACCGAAGAAGGCCGTGCCAAGCTCAAAAAATACGATATGGAAAACTAGGTATTAGAGTAGTGAATAACTCTCAGTCGCATCGACCATACAATGTATTTGATATGATCAATTCCGATAAGTTGGCTCTGCATATGCAGTTCGGATGTGGTTTTGGGACCAAGCTAGTGCTCCTCCATGGCCTCGGCGCCTCGGGCAGGTACTGGCTCGGTGCGGCCGAACTACTAAAAGCCCAATACCAGATCACCAGTTATGATCTGCTGGGTTTTGGTGAATCTCCAAAACCAGACGATTTCGAGTACTTTCGTTGGCAACAAGCTGACGCCCTGCGCCAAGCTCTCTGGAACGACAAGCTACTGGGCAAAATAAACCTCGTCGGGCATTCTATGGGCGCTTTAGTGGCGCTCGATTTTGCCAAGCGCTATCCAAATAAAATCAATAAGCTGGTACTTGCTAATATGCCCGTCATGCTGTCAAAAGCCGACGGTGAGGCTGTCCGAAAACGCTACGCCGATAAGCTACCAAAAATTGAAAAATCTTTTAGCCATAAAGCCAAGCACGGCAACAAGAATAAAAAAGTAGCTGATGAGCACAAGGTTTTTCAGCACTATGACCTCGTACAGCTCAGCCCCTATGCTTACACGCAGGCCATTAAAAACTCGCCACGAGATAAGTCTATTCTTGATAATCTCGAGCGGCTGACTTTTCCGGTATATATCATAAATACCGATAGCGATAAGGCCCTAATACCAAGTAACAGTAAGCTGCTGGCTTCCAAGTTACCAGATAGCCACATCATAAATGCTAAAGGCAGCCACCAGTTTCCAGTTCTTGACCCAAAAAGTTTTTCTGACATCATCAAGACCATTATTTAACTCCATGATTGACAGATGGACAACATGGTTGTATAATTCCAGCCACTGACAGCATCTTCCAAAGGAGGAGACCCAATGGTAGTTGAAAAACTGTCCGAGTGGGTGCTAGTCATCCACGAATTAAGAGTTATGCTCTTAGGAGACTGCATCGACGCATTCTCTATCGAGTACCACTCCATCTTATCAAATGCTCCAATGTCGAGCTTTTATAGCTTTAGCTCCATGAAAGAGCTCGACATACTGGGTGAGGTTTTGCCATCGGTTCTACCGAAGGCCAGAGCTTATGAAATTCGCTCCCAAGAGCTTGTCACCATCGGTGGCAAAACCTTCAGGGTCGCCAACATCAAGCTCATCCAATAGCTTCATCCTTAAGCCCGCCCTAACAAAGGGCGGGTTTTTTACTTGAATAATATCTTGTAATCTGGTATTATAGAAAAAGCAAAATTAAATTAACGCAACATATCGGTCACTAACTCCTCCCACTCGGGAAAGACCGGTAGGTGTACAAGGAGAAATCAGATTATGCCAAAAGCCAAAGAGGCTACCAAAAGTACCAAACAGACGACTACTAAAACAGTCGACCCATTATTAAAGCAGCTCTTAGAAGCTGGAGCTCATTTTGGGCAGCGCGTCGCTCGCTGGAACCCAAAAATGAAACCATATATTTATGGTGCCAGAGGTGGAGTCCATATTATCGACCTAACCAAAACCCACGATCAGCTTTTGACAGCCGAGAAATTCGTTGAAGCCACCACCAAAATGGGGGGCACAGTGCTATTTGTCGGTACCAAGAGGCAAGCTCGACCAATAGTAGAAAAGTCAGCCAAAGATACTGGCATGCCTTATGTTATTAATCGTTGGCTCGGCGGAATGCTTACCAATCTCGAGACTATTCAGACTCGAGTCGACCGGCTTAAAAAGCTTCGAAATGATTCGGCCGAAGGCAAACTAGTTGGTACCAAAAAAGAAAAAGCCGACCTCGAGCGAGAGATGGAAAAGCTTGCCAATATTTTTGATGGGATATCTGAAATGAAGACCTTGCCATCAATAGTTTTTATAACCGATATACTCAAAGACGACATCGCCGTATCTGAAGCCAACAAGCTGGGCATTACTACTATTGCAATATGCGATACCAATACTAACCCTCAGCTCATTACTTACCCAATCGCCGCAAACGACGATGCCGTACGAACAATTAATCTAATCACAACTCGTATCGCTGATGCTACCAAGCGCGGTAGCGAACTATACAGAGCCAAGACAGCCGAGGTAGCAGCCCAAGAGATTGCCAAAAATGAGGCCGAAGCTGCCAGTGAAGCCAAGGCCAAAGCTGATGCCGACGCTGTTGGTGAATCCGAAGCTGCGACTACTAATGAAGCCGAAGCTGTTGCCAGCACCAAACCAGAAGTCAAAGAATAATTAGGAGGTAAAATCAAAATGAATATCGAAGATATTAAAAAGCTAAGAGAAACCACTGGGGCCGGAATGATGGATGCCAAAGCAGCATTAGAGGAAGCCGGCGGTGATTTCGATAAAGCAATTGCCGTTTTACGCAAAAAAGGATTGGCTAAGGCAGCCAAAAAAGCCGATCGTACCACTGCCGTCGGAGTTATCGAAAGTTACGTCCATAGCAGTAAAATTGGAGTACTAGTAGAGGTCAACTGCGAGACAGACTTCGTGGCTCGCACCGACGATTTTAAGGCTTTCACTAAAGACTTAGCAATGCACATCACCGCCTCTAATCCGGCATATCTTAATCCTCAGGAAATACCCGAGGACGAACTCAATAAAGAAAAAGATGCCATCAAAGACGAAGTTTTGGCTAGCGGTAAGCCAGCTGAAGTCGTCGATAAAATAATCGAAGGCAAACTCGACAAATGGTACCAAGAGGTATGTCTTTCGGAACAGTCCTTTATTAAAGACCCCGATCAGACAATCGAGCAACTAAGACAAGCATTAGTGGGAAAGCTAGGCGAAAATATTGTAATAGCGCGCTTCGTGCGCTTTGAAGTGGGTGGCGCATAGTAGTAGCATTGAGCTATAATTGATTATTATGGATGCACAATTACTAAAACAAGCTGAGAGCAAATTTGATGACGCTATCGACCACTTGGTCGCTGAGCTAGCTGGGGTTCGTTCTGGTCGAGCCAGCGCTGGGTTGGTAGATACTATTAAGGTCGAGGTTTATGGCCAGTCGATGCCCCTTAAAGCCATTGCCACTGTCAGTACACCTGACGCCAAGACAATCCAGATTCAACCCTGGGACCAAACCAACCTTCCATTTATCGAAAAAGCCCTCAGCGAAAATCAAAACCTGGGCTTAAACCCAAGCAACGACGGACGTGTTATACGGGTTAGTCTCCCGGCCCTCTCAGAAGAAACCCGAACCCAATTGGCTCGAGTCATCAAAGAGAAAGCTGAGGCTGGCAATGTTAGTCTGCGCAATGCTCGCCACGAAGCAATTAATGCCGCAAAATCAGCTGAAAAATCCAAAACTATCACCACCGACCAAGTCGCTAAATTACAAAAAGATCTTGATAAATCTATCGATAACTACAATAAAAAGATCCAAGAGATATCTACTAGTAAAGAGCAGGAAATAATGTCGGTCTAGTACCGACAGATTGACTGATGAGCCAAACAATCTTACCTAAGCACATCGGTTTTATACTTGATGGAAACCGCAGATGGGCCCAAGAGAGAGGGCTACCAAAGCTCGCAGGGCACAAAAAAGGCTATGATAATCTCAAATTTATTGCAGAGCAGTGTTTTGATTTGGGTATCGAAACTGTTTCGGCATATATATTCTCGACTGAAAACTGGAACCGCGAGCTAGAAGAAGTTAATTATCTGATGGACCTAGCTCTCAAGATATTCACCTCAGACCTCAAAGAACTAACCGATAAAGGTATCAAGGTTGTGGTCTCGGGCAACCACAATCGGCTCGATAAAAAAATCATTAGTGCTATCACCAAGACTACCGAGCAGACTTCTACCAACACCAAGGGCACCATTAACCTATGTTTTAATTATGGCGGACAGACCGAAATAGTTGACGCCGTCAAAAAAATCATCACAAACGGAACTAAAGCCGATGAAGTCACCACCGAGCTATTACGCGAAAATCTCTACCACCCAGAGTTACCTTCAGTTGATTATATTATTCGTACATCTGGCGAGCAAAGACTCAGTAACTTTTTGCTGTGGGATAGCGCCTACGCCGAGCTTCAGTTTGTACCAATCCACTGGCCCGACTTCGACCAAGCCGAACTCGATAAAGTTATTGCAGTCTACGCTAGTCGAATGAGGCGGTTTGGCAAATGATTCTTACGATTATTGTTGTTATATTGATATTTTCGGCTTTGGTTATAGCCCACGAGTGGGGGCACTTTATCGTTGCTCGGCGCAATGGTGTAAAGGTCGATGAATTTGGGGTCGGGTTCCCACCCAAGCTGTATGGCAAAACCATCAGAGGTACGCTCTATAGCCTAAATTTATTGCCGATTGGTGGCTTCGTTAGGCTCAAGGGCGAGGACCAACTCGTCAAAGATAAAGATAGCTTTTCGTCTAAATCTTTCAGGGTAAAGTCTAAAGTGGTAATGGCCGGCGTAGCTATGAACCTGGCAATCGCCTATTTTATAGTTTTGTTTTTGATGGTATTTGGTATGCCGGCAATTTTGCCATCTGGCTTTACTAGTGTTGGGCCGATTAAACCTTACAAAATAGAGTCGTCTGCTCTGAAAGCCGTATCTATCACAAAAGGCTCGGCAGCCGAAAAGGCTGGCATTGTTATCGGTAATGAAATAATCAGTGTCAATGGTATCGAAACAAAAACCGAGGACCAGCTCAAGGCTAGTACCAAACAAAATGCTGGCAAATCAGTAGAGCTGGAAGTTCGACGGGGCTCAGATACCAAAATTATCTTGGTTCAGCTGGGTACAGATTCGACCAAGGGCTACTTGGGGCTGGCCGCGCAGAGCGAGCAAAGAGCATACTACAATCCGTTTGTGGCCATCTTAGGTGCTATTATTACGACTTTTTCATTGGCACTACTGACGGTCGCTGCTTTTGGTAATTTTATTGTAGGGCTCTTCACCAAAGCCCAGGTTAGTGGCGATGTCGCAGGTCCAGTAGGCATTGTTAGTATCTTCGGTAGCGTGATGCAATTCGGTTGGCGTTATGTGCTAGCCTTTGTAGCCTCAATATCTTTAAGCCTGGCGGTTGTTAATAGTCTACCTATTCCGGCTCTCGATGGCGGCAGATTTGCACTGATGGTATTAACCAAGTTTGGTCTTAAAATAACTCCCGAACGTGAGGCCCTTATACATTGGCTTGGCTTCGGGTTTTTAATAATTTTGGTTGTTATTATTACTATCTCAGACATTTCTAGGCTTTAACTCTGGTCAGTATCAGCTTGAGTTGCTAAACTAGGGAATATGATTGACGCGATCTTAGGAAAGTTCTCGCACGATATTGGTATTGATTTAGGAACAGCCAATACGCTAGTTTATGTACGCGGAAAAGGGATTGTCATCAACGAGCCCTCGGTGGTCGCAATCAACACCAAGAACAAACAGATCTTAGCCATTGGCGACGAAGCCAAGCGAATGGTCGGTAAAACACCTTCCAATATCATCGCTACTAGGCCGCTAGTAGATGGCGTAGTTAGTGACTTCGAAATAACCGAGCAGATGCTGCGCTACTTTATCGAAAAAGTGCATCGCGAGAGCTTCGTGCTATTCCCGCGACCTAGGGTTGTAATTGGTATCCCATCTGGGGTTACTGAAGTCGAGCGCCGTGCCGTCGAGGATGCCGCCACCAACGCCGGTGCCAGACAGGCTTTTTTGATTGAAGAGCCAATGGCAGCAGCAGTTGGTAGCGGTTTGGCTATTCATGACTCAGCTGGCAGTATGGTCGTAGACATCGGCGGAGGTACCAGCGAAATGGCAGTTATTAGTCTAGGAGGAATAGTAGCTAGCCGATCAATCAGAATAGCTGGAGACGAGCTGACCGAAGACATCATCACTTATTGTAAGGATCAATTCAATCTGCATATCGGCGAGCGAACTGCCGAAAATATCAAAATCAGTATTGGCTCGGCAGTTAAGCTAAAGAAAGTCCTAGAAGGCCCTGTTCGCGGTAGAGATATGGTTACGGGTTTGCCTAAAGAAATTATCGTTAATTCTAACCAAGTCCGCGAGGCGCTAGCAAAAAGTGTTCGTGCGATTGTCGACGCCGTAAAATACACCATCGAAGAAACCCCACCGGAGCTGCTAGCGGATATTATGGACAAAGGTATTTACCTAGCTGGCGGCGGAGCTTTGCTCAAGGGGCTAGATGTACTACTGGCCCAGCAAACCAAAATGCCAGTACATATTGCCGCCGATCCACTAACTTCGGTCGCGAGAGGTACCGGCATGGTACTGGAAGACCTCGACAGCCTTAAAGATGTACTTGTCTCAACAGAGTACGAGAAAGCCCCGTACTAGGTGCTTAAATGAAGCGCAAGCAGACATTATCGCTAGCGGTCATTTGCTCAATCGCCCTGATTCTGATTGGCCTAAAGTATGCTGGTGGCTTTTGGCCTTTTAGGGCAATCAACGATAACATCCTAAATCCTATCGGTGGGTACCTTGCCAACACTGGCAGGGGTTTCAAAGAAAACATCGAGCTGATATCGAAAGCCACCGAACTTTCTAGGCAAAATAAAAGCCAAGATTCCGAAATAGTTGCACTCAAAAACCAGCTATCGAGCCTTAAAGAAATTGCTAACGAAAACGAGGACCTTCGTAAGCAATTAAGCTTTAATGAGCGTTTAAACCTTAATCTAACTCCAGCCAGAGTTGTATCTAGCGAAGGAACCAGTCTCAGAAAATTCATCACAATCGATCGAGGCAAAAATAGTGGCATCACCAGTGGTATGGCTGTGGTCTCATCTGGAGTATTGGTGGGAACAATTGAGAGTGTCGACCAATTTAGCTCAACCGTGTTTTTGACTTCAGACCCCGAGTACCGAGTGCGCGGCATTGGTCAAGATGGCCGAGCTCAAGGAATTGTTCGTGGTCAATTAGGACAAGGTTATTTATTCGAGAAAATAACCCAAGCCGAGTCACTAGCCAGCGGGGAGCTGGTCATAACCACCGGCTCAGGGCTAATTCCAAAAGGCATACTAATTGGCCAGATAGAATCCGTCCAAAAAAGCGATAATGCTGTATTTCAGTCTGCTCAGTTGCGTCCACTGGTCAATAACGCCAACCTCGAAATCGTCTTTGTAGTGGTGGGCCTAAAACAATGAAATCCGTTTTTTTAGCTATATGCTTGGTAATCTGCGTGCTACTGCAGCTATTTTTTTTGCAAGGCTGGCAGACATCCGGAATTACTGGCAATCTGATTTTAAGCTTCATTGTAATAGCAGCCTTATTTGCTTCGACCGAAGAGTTGCTTTGGCTGGCGCTTTTTGGGGGGCTATTTAGCGACCTATATTCGTCTTCAGAATTTGGTTTTTATCTGGGATTTTATCTGTTAGTAGCTGTTATTGCCAAATACTTCTTAAAGTTTGGTGAGGATGAATATTCGTGGTGGAAGCCGATAGTCTATTTGGTAGCGGTTTGTGGTGTGCAGGCAATAGTGGTGAGCCTGCCACTATTGGCCTCAAGCTCACCTCTAGCTGTCACAGCTAGGCTGGTGGTATACGTTAGCTTCACTGCAATCGCTGGCGTAGTCTGGTATTTGATATTCACTCAGCTAGTCGAGCTGTCAAAAAAAATTAATTCCCTAAGATTTTGAGGTAACAGTGAGTTTATTCGGAGATTTTTACGAAAACCCGATCCGTTTTAAGCGGAATAAAAAAGAGCTAATGGTATCCCAGAGCGAGGATTGGAGTGCCGCTATTTTGTCTGGTTCTAGCGAGCTTGTCGCTAGTGAAGGCTCCGTGCCTAAATCTATTTATTTTATAATTAGCATCATCGTTGCTTTGGCCTCGCTGGTACTGCTCTGGAGGTTATTCTCGCTGCAAATAGTTAATGGCAAAAGCAATGCTCTACTTGCTAGCGGCAATAGAGTTAGGACGACAATAATTACGGCTCCTCGGGGCGCTATCTACGACCGCAATGGTGTTTTGTTAGCTCGCAATACGGCTCAGTTTGATCTGGTAGTTACTCCTAGCCAGCTTCCGAAAGATAAAAACGATATTACCAAGATGTCGCAAACTCTAGCATCGATCCTGGGACAACAAGCCGATGAGCTTCAAAATAGGCTACTAAACGCACAAAAAACAGATCGACCCCAAGTTGTCCTGGAGGCCAAAATAGAGCGTGAAAAATCCTTACAAGTCGAAGAAAAACTGCGCGACCTGCAAGGGCTTAGCCTCGAGACGTCCCCTCAACGCGAATATCTAGATTCTGGAATGCTGGCGCACTTTTTGGGCTACATCGGCCGCATTTCTGAGCAGGAGTGGAATGACAACCCGGAGTATCGACCGGTCGATATGATAGGTAAAAGTGGTATCGAAAAGAGCTACGAAGCCGATCTTAAAGGCGTGGCCGGCAAAGAGCAGGTTGAAGTCGACTCAACTGGAAAGCCAATTAGGTTTTTGGCCAGGGTTGAGCCAAAGGCCGGCAGCAATATTATGCTAACGATAGATATGGGATTACAAAAGCAACTCTATGAAGCTATCAAACAGCAGGTCGAAAAGGCCGGCTCCAAGGCTGGCTCAGGGGTCATTGTTGATCCACAATCTGGGGAGCTACTGGCGGCTGTTAATTATCCGACTTACGATACCAACCTATTTGCAAAGGGTATTAGCCAAACAGATTATGACAACTTACTCAATAATGATGCCAAGCCCCTGCTCAATCGGGTGACATCTGGTAGTTATCCGATAGGGTCAGTTATTAAGCCCTTTATATCTACAGCCGGTCTACAGGAAAATGTCATTAGCGCCTCTACTGTGGTGGTGGATAGGGGCAAGCTAGATGTCCCGAATATTTATGACCCAACGATAGTCTATAGTTTTAAAGGCTGGAAGCCTGAGGGTCTTGGACCTGTCAATGTAGTTGGGGCTATTCAATGGAGTTCAGATATATTTTTCTACCAAGTCGGAGGCGGTTTTCAGAGCTTTCAAGGACTTGGCGAACGGCGACTTCTGGATTGGTACTCGAAGTTTGGATTTGGTAAAAAAACCGGGATAGATATTGCCGAAGAAGGTTCAGGTCTATTGCCATCCCCAGAGCTAAAAAAGAAAAACACTGGAGAATCTTGGTATGTTGGTGACACTTACAATATATCGATTGGCCAGGGCGACTTTAGGGCTACTCCACTGCAAGTTGTGATGGCAACCTCTGTAATAGCAAATGCTGGTAAGCTACTAAAGCCGCATCTACTGCTATCGGTCACATCAGATGAAAGTCTAGTCCGGAAGGCTCCTATCGACATACTTCGAGCAGACTTTATTTCTCCGGGCAATATCAGATTGGTTCAACAGGGTATGGAAGCGGCAGTTAGTGGTGGTACGGCCTGCTGCATTATTAAGGCCGAAGTACCAGTTCAGGTGGCTGCCAAGACAGGCACTGCCGAGACCTCTTCAGAGGGTTACGACGGCAAGAACCCCCGTACCAAGCCACATGCTTGGTTTAGCGCCTACGCGCCTGCTAGTAGCCCCAGGATAGCATCACTAATAATGATCGAAAATTCTGGTGAAGGAGCAGTTTTTGCAGCGCCCGCTACCAGGGAAGTCTATAAGTGGTACTTTGCTAACCGCTAGTACGGTGTAAAATAATGTTTGACATCGCCCTGATATTTTGCGATAATAAAAACAAACAAGTAATATCTTTTAACACCCTTTTTATAGAAAAAATGTTCAAAGATTCCTCGCTCTAGAAAGCGATTTTTTGTTTTATTGGGTCCAAAGAAAGGAAACACCAATGGCTAAAAATAACGATTTTTACCTAACTAAAGAAGGTCTTACAGAGCTACAAGCTGAGCTTGATGACCTAAAAAATAATAAGCGCAAAGAAGTTGCAACCTCTCTGAAAGAAGCCAAAGAGTTTGGCGACTTAAGTGAAAATACCGACTGGGACGACGCCAAATCTAGGCAGCTCTTTATAGAGGGTCGAATTTCCGAACTCGAAAACATTCTCAAGCGAGCCAAGGTTATCGAAGGTGGAGATAGCGATGAAGTCTCTGTCGGGTCTACCGTCGATGTGCAGATCGAAGACGACAAGCACACCTTTAAAATTGTCGGTTCAACTGAAGCTAACCCTGATGCTGGCAAGATCTCGCACGAATCCCCTATTGGAAAAGCTCTAATGGGCAAAAAAGTAGGTGAGCATGCTGAGGTACAGATCCCAGCTGGTTCTATTACCTATAAAATACTAAAAGTTAAATAGATCCCTT
>JBAXMM010000008.1:0-16140 GCA_037134295.1 bacterium | reverse complement strand
AGCAACGGTTTTCTAAACCGTAGGTCGTAGGTTCGAATCCTGCCGGGGGCACCATATGCTTATGTTTTAACGGCCGTTCATTACATCGAGAGGAAGACAATCTACGACAATCGGAGCAGAATTTGTTAAAATTATGTGTAGGCTGTAAGTAGTTGTCTGACGCCGTGGCGGGTGTAGCTCAGTTGGTTAGAGCGCCTGGTTGTGGTCCAGGAGGTCGTGGGTTCAAGCCCCATCACTCGCCCCATTAAAAAAAAGCCGAAAGTATTCGGCTTTTTTTTAATTGATCAGAATCAGTTACTAAAAGGTACTACCTTCCTTGATACTGTCTACTAGCCAGCTAGCAGAAGTTGTATTATATATAATATTGAGCTCATTACTGTTGGTGTACTGGCTTGAACCATCTCGCTGCTTAAATAGCACATTGGCCTGAACCTTGTACCTGCTGGAGTCTACCATTAGGCTGGTCAATATCCTAAAGCTAGCCGGGTACACAACAGTTCGAGATTCTGCAGTGAGCTGATTAAAATCATATTCTTTTTGGAAGCCCTCGGTCATATACTGCCGGATAAGTGCTGCATTACCAGCCAAGTATGCATTAAGGTAATTGCCGGCTGTTGTCTCAGCTGCCTTTTTGTCGGCTACTTCTTTAGCTGTCTGGGCCTGCTCGGCTGCTTGTTTAGACTTCACAGAAAGCTGGCCTGTTAGTATGGTCTTGTTAGATTCGGAAAGTGCAGCTTGTATTTCAAAAGCCGAGGCCGGCATTGCTTCATTCAAAAACTTAGCATCATTTTTAAATTTTTCTGAGGCAGTTTTAGCTATCACCGATAAGTCTTTGAGCTTATCGGCTTCGCTGTCTGTAAAATCGATAATTTTATCAGCATACTGCGAAGACTCCAGCGTGTAATTGCCATAGCTATCTAAGAACTCGGAATAATTTTCGATGTCTTGTGACTTGTACTTCAACTTTTGCGTATTAAACTTTTTGTCCGCTACAGATTTATTCAGCTTTTTAAGCTCTAGATTATACTTATCGAAACTTGCTTGGTCTTGGATGGTGCTAGCAAGACTCGCCAGCGAAGTAGCCTGCTGAGCTATAGAATGCCAGCCATCAATTGCGGCTTGTTTATTACTGTTCTGGTTAGTAAAAAATATAGCAAGAAATATTACTAACGCAGCAGCTGCAATAGATAAGGCCAAAGTGAGCCAAAACCATGTTTTTTTATAAAACTTTTGATTCTTCTTGTTAGATTTTTTTGAACCAGCAGTTCCGCTTAGCAACTGAGCGCTATCCCCTTCGCTAGATTCGTACTTAGTATCTTGGCTATCCGGAGTATCTGTTGTATCTTCATTTGGCACTGCAAGGTCTCCTTTTTGATTATTTTAACATCATTTGTGCTAGGCTCAAGAATACAAAGAAGCCACCGACATCAGTACAGGTAGTTATAAATATAGTGGCCGATGTGGCCGGGTCTTTACCGAGTTTTTTCATAACTAAAGGTATCAAAGCGCCGGCAAAAGCAGCAATAAATAAATTAAATACCATAGCTATCGCCAAGACCAACCCTAGCATTGGATTTTTGTTAATAAATACTGCTACCATAGCGACCAAAAAGCCGTTAATAAGGCCATTGATCACACCTGCGCCTATCTCTCGGACAATGTATTTGAAAGAATTTTTAAGACTAATCTCATTCATCACAATCCCACGCACCGTAACGGCTAGAGTCTGAGTTGCTGCGTTACCACCCATACCGGCCACGATCGGCATATATACGGCTAGCAGCGTAAACTTCGATATGGTTCCCTCGTACATACCTACAACAGAGGCAGCCATGAATGCAGTACCAAGGTTGATAATAAGCCAAAGCCACCTGAATTTAACCTTGGCGAACATGCTGTCAGAGGAGTTTTCTTCACGATTAACACCAGCTAAGCCATAGAGGTCACTACTGCGTTTTTTATTGAGCAAGGACAGCAAATCATCGGAGTGGATGACACCGATGATATCTTCGTTTTCATCAAGCACTACTACCTTGTCGTGTGGATGCTTCAAGAACGAATCTATAACAGTATGTTCATCATTGTCATATCTAATATGTGGTACTCGTTTGATATGCTCATCAATTTTTTCTTTACCTTTGTGCATTGCCAAAACTGACCCCGGCAACTCGCCGAGTAGCCTGCCGTTGTCAATTACGAATATCGATGGGAATTTTCCAGTGCGTTTTTCGTGTTCTTGGATATCTACCGACAGATCTTCAAAGTGTGTTCCTGGTGGCGTTACTATATAATCTAGATTCATCAGACCAGCTGCTGTCTTGGGATTAAAGCTGAGCAGTAACTCTACTTTTTCTTTAGCATCGCCATCCAGCGATTCTGTCAAATGTTTGGCTCTGCGATTTGGCAGCTCCTGCAATATGTCTGTGGCTTTATCGGGGTCTAGGGTAGTCAAAATTTTAGCCAAATCAGAATTGTCCAATGACTTGACTATCTGCTTTCTAGTTTGGGCAGGCAGGGCTAGCAACACGAAGCCCTTGAGCGAATCATCTGTCGTCATAAAAACTTCAAATTTTTTAGATCGCGCTTTTTTGATTGAATCAAGGATTTTTTGGTCAATAATTGGTGATCGCATAGATGTATTATAGGGCTTACGCTAAATAAATTATAGTGTTATCTTTTATTTTTTACAGCACGCTTAAATTGCTCACCCGCCCTGAACTTAGGCAGGAGCATATCTTTAATTTGCATTGGCTCTTTAGTGATTGGGTTAATCCCATTTCGTGCCCTTCGATGTGCCGAATAAAATGCTCCGAAGCCGCTAATAAGTACTTTATCGCCCTTGCCGACTTCCTTGCCTATCACAGCCGTCATGGTATCAATAACTAGCTCTATTTTCTTTTTAGACAACTTGGTTTTGTTGGCAATTTCTTGCACTAGTTCAGGTTTTATCACCTTAGCTAACCTCCGTATTAATCAAAATCTGCTCGATACTGCGGGCTTTTTGATCTGGGCCAATGTCTATTAGTACCGAGCTAAATTGTACAATCCCAACTTTGGGCCAATCGAACTTATTGGGAAGCTGGTTGAGCCACTTTTCGATAATTATTTCTTTCTTAACGCCTAGCACAGAATCTACAGGACCAGTCATACCAACGTCACTAATACGAGCTGTGCCACCAGGCAACACACTGGCATCGGCCGTGGCAACATGGGTATGGCTACCAACGACGGCACTAACACGGCCATCCAAATAAAAGCCGATAGCAACTTTTTCGGAACTTAAATCGGCATGAAAATCTACAATAGTGGCAACCAGCTTTTCGTCTTTGTTATCTTCTAATATTGCATCGATAACTTTTAGCGGGTGATCGAGCTGAGGGCCATTAAATGTTTGTCCTAAAACATTGATTACCAATATATTACCAAAAGGCGTCTTAGCAATCTGCCATCCCCTGCCTGGCGTTCGTCCAGGATAATTAGCTGGCCTGATGATATTCGAGTTGGGCCGGTTCATCATTTCGACACCTTCAGGCTTTTTAAAACTATGGTTACCGCCGGTAAAGAAATCTACTCCAGCATCCTCAACTTCTTTTATAGCTTTAGCTGTAATGCCATTACCGGTACTCATATTTTCGGCCTGTGCAATTACAAAATCTATTTGCTTCTCTTCGATAAGTTTCGGCAAAACTTGCGCTACTGCCCGTCTGCCGATTTTTGCTACGATATCACCAATGTATAAAACTTTCATTTATTTAGCATACTCCTCAGCGCGTGTTTCGCGAATAATATTGACCTTAATGGTGCCAGGATATTTGAGTGTAGCCTCAATTTTGGTAGCAATATCTCGAGCTAGCTTAATAGCAGTTAGGTCATCAATCTCCTCCGGATCAACGAACACTCGGATTTCCCTACCGGCACTAATGGCATAACTCTTTTTGATTCCACTAAAAGCGTTGGTGACATTTTCAAGCTCAGTCATTCGCTTTACATAGTTTTCTAGCTTATCACCTCTGGCACCAGGTCGACCACCGCTTAGTGCATCGACGACTCTAACAATCAAAGCCTCTGGGGTGGTGGCTTCTATATCGTCGTGATGTGCCTCGGCGGCATGTGTAGTGGCCTCATCAAAACCAGCCTTGCGCATCATATCGCCAGTAATATGGTGGTGTTTACCTTCTATTTCATGGCTAACAGCCTTACCAAGATCGTGCAAAAATGCTGCTGTGCGAGAAACCTGTACATCGGCTCCAATCTCTTCGGCAATCATTGCGGCCAGGTGGGCCATCTCGACAGAATGGTGCAAAACGTTCTGGCTATAGCTAGTACGGTACTTTAGCATTCCCATGGTATTAGATATTTCTGGAGGGAGACCCATAACCTTCGCTTCGCGAGCAGCCTGTTCGCCAGCTTTTTTGATTTCTTCATCGATTTCTTTTTGAGCCTTAATTACCACTTCTTCAATTTTTGCAGGATGAATCCGACCGTCAGCAATCAGTGCCTCGAGAGCTTTTTTGGCGACCTGTCTTCGTATTGGATTAAAGCCCGAGATTGTAATAACTCCAGGGCTTTCATCGATAATAACCTCGACTCCAGTAAGCCTCTCAAGGGCCTGAATATTGCGGCCTTCCTTGCCAATTATTTTGCCCTTAACTTCGTCATTTGGAATTGCAACAGTACTAATAGTTCGCTCTGTGGCGGTGCCTGTGGCCAAGCGCTCCATAGCGCTTGTCATTATCTCTTTAGCGGTTTCATCGGCGTTTTCGGTGGCATCGCGCTTGCGCTTTTCAATATATTCGACCAAGTCATTTTTAATATCGCGCTCCGTCATTTCCATGAGTTTTGCCTGGGCATCTTCTTTTTTGAGTTTAGCAATTTTTTGGAGGTTTTCTTCTTGGCGAGTTCTTATTGCTCGAATCTCGTCCTTGATTGCTTCGATTTCCTTTTCGCTGCGATTAAGATTGTCAGTGCGTTTTTCGATTTGATCAAACTTGTTATCTAGCAGTGTTTCGCGGTCCGCAACACGCTTTTCAGATGCATCATGTTTATTGCGTCTTTCGCGTTCTTCTTTTTTAGATTCCTCGGCTATCTTAATGGCTTCTTCTTTGGCCTCCAGGACTTTTTTCTTGGCGTCCTCTTTGGCTTCATCAAGCATTTTTTTGGCCTTATTATCGGCGTCATTGGTCTTTTGTTTGGTAACTACTATATTGGCTCCATAGCCAACTCCCCCGCCTACCATAAGAGCAAGGATTGCATATATTAACAACATAAACACCTACCTTTCTAAGTAGTGTTTTTACCCAATTGTAAGCAAAAACTAATTATTGAAATCAAAATTTAAATACTTTATTATCTAATACTATTAAACCCCTAAATGAACAATTCTTCAAGCTGAAGCTTTTTTGGATTTGGTAATATTTGGCTCGCTGCTGTACTTTGGCACAACATATTTGCCCGACTGCTGATTTTCTAGTTTTTCCAGCCCATGCATTATCCACTTATCAGATTCTGCCGAGACGATTGGTATTGTCAGCCCGTAAGCCAGGGCATTGGCAACTGTGGTGCCAATACGCAGGCCAGTAAAAGAGCCTTCTCCAGTATGAATTATAATGCCACCGATAGACTGCAAATCAGTACCTGCCGAGTCCATTAGATTGGTAATTTTACCAAGCAGCGTATCGGCTAGCTCCCGATGCGCTGGCCATTTGAGTTCTTTAACAATTTTTTTGTTATCTACTAAGTATAGCTCTGCTTCGGGTTTGTCGCTACGGATCGCCAGTATCATCGTTTGAGCTCCGAAATTATTGTTTGGGCAGCCTTGCCAAATCCAGATATTTCATAGCGTCGAGAGCTTGGACTTTCATAATGGCATTCAATGGTTAAGCGGTTGTCCGAGCTATGCCCCGCAAAGTGCTGTGCCCACTCCACGCATACTATGGCCTTATCATCGGCTAGAGCGTCGATTAGCTCGTTTTGGACTATTTCGTCATCATTAAGTCGGTATAGGTCGAAGTGTTCGAGCTTGGTACCCTCAGACGAGCTGTAGCTACGATGAATATTATAAGACGGGCTAGTAACTGTTTGGGTTATGCCCAAACCTTTGGCAATAGCCTTTACCAGCGCAGTCTTACCACCACCCAAGTCGCCGACTAATTCAATAAGAAACGGCGGGCTACAAAGTTTAGCCAACTTTAGGCCTAGATCTAAAGTATGATCCAAGCTTTTTGAAGAATAGATTAATTTCTGTTCGGTATTCATATATTCCATAACCTATGGTAGCGATTCCTGCCGATACAAGCAACCAGGACCACCATTTTGATCCCTGCGATTGAGATTGCTGGGAGTCGATTCCGGTGCCGTCAGATTTTTTACCTGATGAAGCGGAAGCAGCCTTGGCCTTTGTGGCCTTAGCTGTAGTGGTCTTGGCCGATGCAGTAGAGGCTACTTTTTTAGCGACTGCTTTTTTGACACTTTTTACCGCTGCAGATGGGGTGGTGATGGGCTCAATATAAACGCTTGAGTTGATTCCGCCAGGAGTTGAAGCCTCCGCCCACTGCCATTGGTTGGCTATTTTGATCCAGCTTAGGCCGACTTCAGCATTGCCATAGTTGGCGGTTTCATCTACGACCTTGCCGTTGGGGTCAATTAGCACCACACTATCGCCAGTGTTATTGAGGATTATTTTAGAATCAGAAACATAAATTGCCAAATGTTCGAGCGGATCTATTTGTATATTTTTTATCAAGTACTCATCGCCCGATTCATCGCGCAATTTCCAGCCAGACAAATCAACCAGGTTCGCAGTGGGGTTATATATTTCTATATACTCATCCGTGGCATCTGTTAGTGGGCTGGCTGGGTCTGGCAATAGCTCGCTTAATTCTAGAGCTGGGTAGGTCGCGACCTCTGGGTCATCCTGTATGACGTCTACTTTTGGTATACTTCCAGCTGTTGGCGAGACAGTCAGATCGAAATCTACAAAATTATCATCGGTATTTAGCATTTTTAGTAAATCAAAGCTATAAATTCGATACATGCTTTGACCCGGCTCAGAAGGACTGGCTGGTTTGCCAAGTGAAGCGTTGCCGATACCCCAACCAAATTGATCTACTACTGCAGCTTGCTTGTCACGCAACTGGATGTTACCACCAGTTTGCGATAACCCACTCGAATAGATGGTATTGCCGGCTAGGTTGGATGCGAAGACCCAAAACTTCCCCGCAGCCAGAAGTCCATTTGGTACTGTAGCTTTTTTAGACCAAGTAGTTCCGGTGGCAGACTTGTAGTATAGTGTCCAGCCTGAGATATCGATATCAGCTGTTGTAGTATTTTGTATTTCGACGAACTCTTCGCCTGCCGAGCTTAATCCACCTGTCTGGACTTCTGTAATAAGAACACTCTTAACTGCCGCACGGACCGGTAGTGCAGTGAGCATAACTAACGACATGAGAACTATCAGCGCAAGAAGAGGCTTTTTCATGACGGCAGTGTATAGACATAATATTCAAATGTAAAGCATGACATAAATGAAACTACTCTTGACCTACAAATCATAAGGGTTATACAATAACCTACAGATATATGTTTTCTTTATTCAAAAACTTCAATACCAAAAAGCCTGGCTTCACAATTTTAGATGTGGTCGTAGTTGTGATTGTAGTAGGGTTTTTTGCAGTACTTATTATCCCCGGTCTAGTTAGCGGACCATCTAGGGCCCGCGACGCTTCACGCAAGTCTGATCTCAGGGTTATTAAAGCGGCACTAGAAAACTACTATAACGAAAGCGGCACCTACCCTGCAAAACTGTCTGCTCTAGAGTCTGGCGCCACCCCTTTTATCAAAAAGATACCCAAAGATCCCAAAACAGGGGCTGAATATATTTATATAGTTACCGGTAACCCGCCTAGCAGCTTTGTATTGCAGGCGACCCTTGAAAATAAGAATGATAAAGATCTGAAGGGTCTCGGAAGCGACCCGTCCAGGGGCATCTACCAACTTAGCAGCACCAACTAGCAGTAACAAATGGTAAATTATTTATTTCTTTAAGCCAGTATTTTTTGAACCGAATTTTTTGCGGTTCTCTATAATATAGTGCTCTAATTCGTAAGGATTGGGTACGAAATCGAACACAAAGTTTTCGCGCTCACCCGCCGTTTGGATTATAATTGTGCCGTATTTTAGAACTATCTGCATTGGCCCTCTAACTGATGCGCTAATGTCTTGAATCTCTTCTAACCTCAGTGTTGCGACTTTTCGATTAAATAAGCCGATCTGATCGATATCAACAATATGTTGGTTGGTAATCACTATTTTATTTCTTCTCCAGATCCAAAATGTAGCAATACAGAGTAATACGATAGTAGCGAAAACCAAAAATCCAGCAATTGAAATTAGGCCAGAGTATGGATTGCCGTCTGGCAACGATGAGCTGTATTGGTTATATAAAACTGCTGCTGCAACAGCCGCTAAGGCCACTATAAACATAGCGATAAAAATTGGAGCCACGGCCATGAAGTGCTTGTAAACAATGGCCTGGGTTATCTCACCTTCAGTCTGTCCGGGATAGCTTTTTAGTTCGTTTTCTTCCATTGGTTTATTTTAGCCTATTTATAATCACTATAATAGGCTACTTTGATGGGATGACTCTGGTGGCTGAACGCCAAGGTGCAAATATCCGCTGTCCGTAACCTTGCGCCCACGGCTGGTGCGCTCCAAGAAACCAAGCTGAATAAGGAATGGCTCATAAACATCTTCGATAGTCTGGCGTTCTTCGCCAGTAGCGGCAGCGATTGCGCTAACTCCGACTGGACCACCCGAATACTTGCTAATAATTGCGTCCAGCACACGTCTATCTGAAGCGTCTAAACCCTTGTCATCAATTTCTAGAATTGCCAACGTAGCTTCGAGGGCTTCTTGGTTAATAGTATCATCACCATGAACCTGAGCCCAATCGCGCACACGCTTAAGTAGTCGATTAGCAATTCTTGGTGTCAGGCGAGAGCGTTTAGACATCTGCTCGAGAGAGTTTTTTTGGAGCTCGATTCCCAAAAGATTTGCAGAGCGAGCCAAGATTCGTTCTATCTCTTCTTCCTTGTAATAGTCTAAGCGATTTACGATACCGAATCTGTCTCGCAGAGGCGATGACAGCGCACCAAATCTGGTGGTAGCACCGATTAGTGTGAACTTCGGCAAATCCAACCTTAAGCTTTGAGCAGAAGGACCTTTGCCAAGGATAATATCTATAACATAGTCCTCCATAGCTGAATACAAAATTTCTTCAACTCCTCTAGGTAGACGATGTATTTCGTCGATGAATAATATATCGCCGTCTTCTAGGCTAGTAAGCAAAGAGGCTAGGTCGGCGGCCTTCTCTACTGCTGGTCCACTAGTAACTTTGAGGTTACCCTTGAGCTCATTTGCTATCACATGAGCGAGCGTGGTTTTGCCTAATCCGGGTGGGCCATAAAGCAAGATATGATCAAGCGGTTCGTTGCGCTTTTTAGTAGCTTCAATGGCAACCTTCAGGGCCTTTTTGATTTGTTCTTGCCCTATATACTGATTGAAGTCTGCTGGACGCAACGACTTCTCAAAAACAGCTTCCTGGGGTTCTTTTTCTATAATGTCTTCTGGTGTAATAATGTCGTCTTGGCGCTCAATCATTTGCTAGCTCCTTTTAGGCCCAGCTTAATGCGCTCTTGAGTAGAAAGACTTTCATCTACCCCCTTAAGAGCTAGCTTGGCATCACGTGCACTGTAGCCCAGACTAATAAGCGCCAGGAAGGCTTGGTCGGATTCGTTATCGGTATCAATACTAACATCAACCAGTTTGCCCTTTAGCTCTAGTATTATACGCTGAGCCGTCTTTTTGCCGATGCCAGATACGCTACTAAAAATACTAACATCATCCTTTAATATGGCGTTTTGCACTTCATCAGATTTATACGTTGAAAGAATCGAAATAGCAGCCTTAGGCCCTACTCCATTGACGCTGGTTAGCTTATAGTACAGGGTTCGGCTTGGCTGGTCGGGAAATCCGAATAGCGTATATTCGTCTTCTTTGATATTTTCGGCTATGTAAAATACTGCTTTATCTCCAGCCGACAAAGTCATGAGGTAGTTGAGTGGCACAACAATATCGTAGCCAATGCCACCTAGGTCGATAATTACGCCGTTAGGGGTTTTTTCGGCAATCACACCATTGATTCTTGCTATCATAGATTTAATTATAACAGCAGAATAAACAAATGCCGAACAATTATTTACCGTAGATAGAGTTGGCGCTATGGCAAATCGCTATTGCTAGTGCATCGGCTGCGTCATCAGGCTTCGGTGTGGTGTTGAGTTTGAGTATTTTTTTGACCATCTCCTGTACCTGCTTCTTTGTGGCCTTGCCGTAGCCGGTGGCCGACATTTTGACTTGTAGAGGAGTGTATTCGGCGATAGGGATGTTTTGCTGGGCCGCCACCAGCAAGATTATCCCGCGAGCCTGACTAACGGACATTGCAGTCGTGATATTACTTGTAAAAAATAATTTTTCGACGGCGATTACATCTGGCTGGTGGTGGCTGATTATCTCGGTTAGGTCATCAAAGAGTATGGTTAGTCGCTTGGGCATATCGAGGGTTTTTGGTGTCGATACTATACCGCAATCTAATAGCGTGAGTTTTGCTCCATTTTTAGATATTAGACCAAAACCAGTGGTAGCAGTTCCGGGATCTATGCCGAGTATCTTCATAAATTCTTCAACCACTCAGCCAGCTCGCCAAGTTTGGCCTCTAACTCACCTGGCTGAACAAAGATAAAATACTCAAACTTTTGCGCTTGATCTGGTAAATCTCGATGCAAGTGCTTGTGATTATACGAAAGTTTAGCATCAAGTTGGTTTTTTCGACGCAAGTATTTGATGGCCATTTCTACTATGTTGTCATAATAAATCTTAGCCTCGATTGGCTTATTACGCCGAATGTTCTTGAGAACATTAGGCCGCATCGCTCGGTAATAGTCGAGCATTCTTTGCTTGCTTGCTTTCTCGTTAAAAACTTTGGGTTCCGATTTATAAAACTTGAACTTTGCGTCTTTATTGAAGATTATATTAATAATATCTACGCCCTCATCAAAGCCACTAGTACCTGGAAATGGCTGGACATTTACATCTATAGTTAGAAATTCCGATGTACCTTCAATATGATAAATAATGTGTCGCTGATCGTTATCTTTATGGACTTCGTACTCTAGGTTGATCGGACCAATCGTTGCCAGAGCATTTTTGACTACTTTGTAAGTTTCATCTACCTTGTCTGGGTCGACCTCTAGCCAGACATCGAGGTCCGAGTACTCATCACTCTCGCCTTGCGCAACCGACCCTTCTACCCAAAGCGCATGTACAAAGACCTGACTCTCTGCAGCTTCACGAATGGTTTTTAGGATAGTGTCTAGCATTATTCCAGCGTACTCATAACTTCTTCGGGAATGTCAAAATTGCCCGTGACCTCAACTACATCGTCTAGATCCTCGAGTGATTCAATGAGGTTTAGTAGAGTCTTGGCCTTAGACTCGTCGTCGACCACCACGCTCTGGCTGGGTGTTTGCTGTACTTCGGCACTCTCGACATTGTCTTCGCCAATTGCATCACGCACCGCCTCGAGCTTGCCTGGCGAAGTTAGTACCACGAGCTGATCGCCACTATCGTCGATATCATCGGCGCCGGCATCGATTGCGCTGAGTTCTGCACTGTCGTTGTCGATATTTGGCTTGCAAACAATTACGCCTTTTTGCTCAAACATATAAGCCACTGAGCCCTGCGAGCCAAGATTGCCGCCGTGCTTAGTGAAGGTCGATTTAACATCTGGGCCGGTGCGGTTATGATTATCACTTAGCGCTTTAACCATAATTGCCACCCCGGCTGGTCCGTAACCTTCGTACAATAATTCTTCGAGTTTTGCGCCTCCAGCTTGGCCGCTCCCTTTGGCAATGGCACGCTCAATATTGCCGGCTGGAACATTAGCCGCCTTGGCTTTTTGAATTGCCAAGCGCAGTTTAAAATTCATTGCTGGGTCAGCACCACTCTGGGCTGCCACGGCAATTTCGGCTGCCATTTTAGTAAATACTTTGCCTCGCTTGGCATCGGTTGCGCCTTTTTTGTGCTTTATTGAGGCCCACTTGCTATGTCCTGACATGTCTTTGGTTTCCTTTTTTACAGATATAGAATACTGCTATCTTACCAATTGTTCGGGCTTTTGAAAAGGCAACAGCTCGCTACCACGATTTTTGCTATATGTAATTAGCGCTAGTACCACAAGACAGCTGTACCAAAATGCCAGACTCGCTATATCGGGGTGGATGGCCATCTGGAAGCTAGACTGCGCCTTGAGATATCCTAGGAATCCAAATATCAGCTCCACGCCCTTATTGACGGGGCCTCCAAGTAGGTACGCATGGTTGGGTGCTATTATGCCAACAATAGACAGTATAAAACCAGCAAGCATAAGCAGTGGAATTAATGGCATCAATGCAACATTGGCAACCACTGCCACGACAGAATAGCCACCAAATAAGTAAAGTAAGTAAGGTATTGTGGCGATTTGCGCCGCCAGCGTAATTGCCAAAAGCTCGCTGACTATTTTAGTTTTCTTGGGCAGTATGAGCCTGATGATTGGCGACAATACAACTATGCCCGTGAGCGATAAAAACGATAGCTGCCAGCCGATATCTTCGATGGCTAGGGTTGGGTTAATGAGCAGTGTGGCGACTGCCGTCAGACTAATGCATACAAACACACTAACCCGTTTTCCATAATAACCTGCTGCCAAAAATACAGTAGCCATAATTGCAGCGCGCAAAATCGAAGCCGACATGCCAGTTAGCAGTGTAAAGGACCAGACCAATAATAGCGATATAACCAAACTGCCCCATAGCCAACGTTTTTTCAGAATCCTAGCGAGCAAAACAACAAGAATAGTAAGGTTGTAGCCCGATACTGCCACAACATGCGAAAGACCCACGGCATTGAGTGTATCCTGCAGCGGTTGAGCTAGCGAGGTGCGGGCGCCAACCAAAATACCTTTCATGAAAGCGGCGGCGTCAGGGCTGAGGGCTTTGTCGGAACCGCCATAAAATGCCTGTTTGATTTTAATTATTAGCGGCTGATCAAAATTAATTATTTCAACGGTGCCGTAGCTGATTTGGTATTTGGGCTTGGCTAATATCGGAAATACCTTGCCTTCTACTCTTACTCGATACCCTTCTTTGACGGCCGAAGAAAAAGTTTTAATTCTTATTTCTGAACTTTTGGCTTGGCCATCGATAGCCACATCTGCAAGCGAAAAAACATAGTTTCTGTCTTTGTCCCAATACGGATCGCCCCTCACCGTACCAACTACAACGGTCTTACGGTAGACATCGCGCGATGCTGATTGCTCGGCCTGGGTATTGATATAGCTCGTTGTGTAGGCCAATCCGCAAATCACACAGACCAAAAGTAGTGGCACTATCTTTAATTTGGCAGATAATAGGAAGCATGAGGTGATTCCGATAGCTACAAATAGTAGCCAAAAACCGTTAGGTTGAAAGATAAAATTATAACCCAATAGCAGGCCTGCCATAAAACCCAGGCAACATATTATAATTAAGCTTGGGCGACGCATACCATTATGATATCGGCTTAAGCTTTTTTAAACCAAGCATTAGAACTGTGTAAATGTTGATTTTTTATCTGAAAAAACTTATAATGTTGGGGTTGTAAAAAATGCAAAACACATTAAAATCTATAAAAATATAACCCCTCCTTTTTTTCTTCTACGATGGGACAAACCAAGCCACCAGGCTGTTTGTTACATCGAGAGGAAGACAAGCTACGGAAATCGGAGTAGAATTTGTTAAAATTATGCGTACATTGTAAGTAGTTCCCCGGCGAAATTCTGAGATTTTCTCTTTTACGATGGAACAAACCAGGACCTTAAAGTCTGTTTGTTACATCGAGAGGAGAACTGTTGCGATAGTTGAAGTAAATTAGTTTATACTAATTTTACGTAAACTTAAGCAATAGTTCGACGAGGGCCCATAGCTCAGTTGGTTAGAGCGGCTGCCTTTTAAGCAGCATGTCGTGAGTTCGAGTCTCACTGGGCCCTCCATGAAAGAAGTCGAGTCTTGAACTCGGCTTTTTTCATGGAAAGTTCCGCGGGCCCGAATCACGACGTAGATTTTGCCCTAGCAAAAGATACCTGTCGAGAGTTCGGTCATCAAGTTTCAGGCACAGGAATTTCCGCCAGCTGGCGGATCCGAGCATGAAGTGCAGATGTTCATTATCTCACTGGGCCCTCCAGCATAAATGCCCCACTACAAAGAGGGGTTTTTATTATGTTTGTATAGTGTATGGGCGGGCAAAGAAAGACGATATTGACATACCTAGTGCTACTACTTAGTTTTGCGACCTCTGGTTTACCGATCCTGTATTCATTGGTTTCTTGAAATCTGAAATATTATCCAGCTTGCTGTTAGTAATACACCAATGCAATATACAATCGCAAACCAAGCCCTAGTTTTGCCGAGTTTCTCAGGGTGTTTTTTGATATCTCGTAGTGCTAAAATGCCAAGTACTATACCAAGAGGTGCAGGTATAACTAAAGTGCCCAGTAATGCTACATATCCTGCCGCAATGGCAAGTCCTGACCTACCGATAGGCACAAGGTATTTTACGCCGGGGTGCTCTTCTAACAGAGATTTCATTTGGCTCGTGCCTTCACCTGGAATTACTTTACTGGCCTCTGCGGTTTGATCAGTTGTCTCATTCTGATTGGGTTTTTGATCCATAAAATTATCATAGCAGAACTTCAAGCAAAAGAATAACATAATTATGTTAAGATAATACTTAAGGTTAATAACTATGAAAGCTATTAGTATCAATCGACTCAGCAAGAACTACGGCAAACTAGCTGCTGTAGACAATATTAATCTCGATATCAGCTATGGAGACTTTTTTGGTTTTATTGGACCCAACGGTGCTGGTAAAACCACAACCATCAAGACCATGCTAAATTTGCTAAACCCCTACACAGGCCATATTAAGCTACTGGGAAAAGACATTAAGCTCAATCAGTTCCAGAAAGATATTGGCTATGTACCGGGCGAAGCTAGCCTCTATGATAACTTGCGAGTTAAAGAACAAATAAACTATTTTGGTAGGTTTTTCGATAAGTTAGATCAGGACTATGTCAATGAACTCAAAACTATGTTCCTTATTGATGACAGAAAAAAAATATCAGAATTGTCGCTAGGTAATAAAAAAAAGGTTGCGATAGTTTGTGCCCTTATGAACAAGCCAAAGCTGCTTATCTTCGACGAAGTCTCCAATAGTCTTGACCCTATGATGCAAAAGGCCCTATTTGGTGAACTTCTAAGACTCAACAAACTTGGTACGACCATTTTTTTCTCTAGTCACAACCTAGAAGAAGTCCAAACTTATTGCAAAAATATCGCTATTATCCGAGAGGGGCAAATTATCAAAAAAGATAATGTCAAAAAGATAATTGATTCCAATGGCATACAAGTAACTATCAAAACAAAACAAAAGCTCAACCCCGGGTTCCTTCAAAAACATAATATTGAACATGACGATATGGGCACGGGCGCTATAACCTTCGCCTACAAAGGCGATGTCGATGAACTCGTCTATTATCTGTCTAAGTACAAGCTAGAGTATTTAAGAATTACAGATGTTAAGCTCGAAAACATATTCGATGAATACTACGCAGGAGGTAGCGATGAATCATAATAACAAAAGTTACCGCAACCTCTACCGCTTTGAAGTAAGGCAAAACTACAGATCGTTTATAATCTGGATTTTAGTTATAATCGGGGTGATGGTTTTGTTTATGTCTACTTACCCATCATTTCAATCCGCCGATTACATGCAGCTGGTTAATGCCAAAATCGATGCTCTACCAAAGGGTTTTGGTGTGGCCTTTGGATTGGGCGGTATCACCGGCATAAACTTTAAGGATTTATATTTTTTCTATAGCTATATGTCTCAGTTTTATGTAATAGCGATAGTTATTTATGCAATTAGCCTAGGATCTAATATTATATCAAAGGAAAATTCAGAAAAACACATAGATTATTTAGCTACTAAGCCAATCCGTAAAGGAAC